>JAZOOC010000122.1:0-2428 GCA_045654825.1 Clostridia bacterium
CTATATATGCTTCGGGAATAAGCGATTTGAAATCAAGATTGTCAAAAGTAACTGTCTTATGTGAGGTTAGTGCGGGAATTGTGTATTCATCGCTTACAATGACTTCTTTAACATAGCCCTCAATTGATTTTAGTGCAATGAGGACTGTAAATTTAAAATCATTATCAGAAAGATTCTGAGCATCCAGAGTAAATGAACCATCTGAAAATGCGGATGACAAAATATCTTTATCAAGATGCGGAACAGTATAGCTTGTTTTTAAAGGAATTCTTATAGCTTTACCAAGAGAGGTTTTAACTGTATCCTTTAAAAGCAAGGTGTAGGTTTCGCCGCGGGTTATGTCTTTTGAATAGAGAAATATTTTGTTACCTTCACATTCAACCTTATCAACACTGAGCTCGGCACCGCTATTTATAAGCTTTACATTATCTTCATTTATGCTTGAAGAATCGGGAGTCCACAAAAGTTCTGCACAGATAGCGCCGTCTTTATATTCGATATTTCTGAAATCCGCATGGTTTTTATGAAATTCATCCGGGTCTGCAGCACTATCGGTTACTAAGCAATAATCAAGACTAAACGCTCCATTTGTTGCCTCCAAGCCATCACCTTTGGTTATTTTACTTGTAGTGGAATTTCTGTCTGCACTTATCCATACACCGTCTGTGTAGGTGCCTGTAAGGCCAAGGTTTTTAACGCCCTCCCCTTCTATCATAAGATAGTAATATGGTGCCTTATTTTTTGAATGGACAAAGACAACTCTTATATCATAGATATTGCCAACAGTCAGTTGGCATAGCTTTGTACCGGTAGTATGAGTATCATACACAGTATCTCCTTTGACAACAATTGTATTAGGCCAATCTCTTGCTTTTTTTGATTCATCATATATTGTCCAATAAAGTTGGATACTTCCGGCATCGGAGCTTTGATAATCATAGGTGGCAGAAGCTATAATAACTCCGTTATACATATACTTCTGGGAGCCACCATTTAAATATGCTGCCATACCTTCGGGTACGAAACAGGTGCAAAACATTCCGAATATCAAAAGAAGTGAAAGAAAGAGTTTGTATGTTTGCTTCATAAAAATATTCCCTCCTATCTGTGTTATTTTGAAAGAGCCGGAATAAGCTCATTAACACTTTGCCAGTTTGTAGTTGTGTCTGTTGTACCAAAGCAGTTAATCCTTATATAGCGGGCAGATGTTTTTTCAAAACGAAGTGCCTCGAGCTTATCGGTACGTCCGCTTGTTCTGCCGTCAAAAACTTTTGACCAGCTAATACCATCATCGGAAACTTCAATATTTAATATAAACTGTCTTGTGTGACCGGCAAGATTAGCTATAAGGAGAGTATCAAGCTCGGATTTCTGACCAAGGTCAAGTTTAATCCATACTCCGTTTCTGCCCTCCGCTGCCCATCTTGTAGATAAATCTCCGTCAACCGCATTAACTGCAGGATTTGCAGCCTGTGGCTCGTGGGATACTTCTACGTGGGTTATTTTGTGGCAGGTGTATTCATCAAAATTAACAGGCTTTGGAACTTCTTTGAAGTTAATTGTATAATACGCAAAATTTGTTTCATCATCAGGGTCGGTCAATTTTACCATAACAGGCTCTTTATAGGTTGCGGGAGTGATTATTTCCACATTGGAACCTGCAGATTTGGCGGTAAATACCGGAAGCACTTTAGTTCCCTCAACAATATCCATATTGTATGATCTTGTGAATTTATCAAACCCGGCAAGTTCATTACCATCCACATATATCATATCTGCCTGAGGTGCCTCAGACACAGTGCCGTCGGGAATTACCCAATCTGATATTGGAATGTCGTAATCGCCAACGGGGGTTGTGTATGTGTTTTCGGGAGAAAGCTTAGCGGTGAAATTAAGCTTGCCGCTTGCTTTTATCTTAACCTGAATCTTATTTATTCCGTCATTTAAGTTTTCGCCTTTAACCGATGGCATTCCCTCCATTGGTTCGGCATGACCAAAGTTTATTTCAAAATCTGCATCCGATACAAAATCAACTCTTAGTTTTTTTCCATTCTGTAAAAGAGTAAGTCCGGTATCTGTTATATCGGAAGCCGTTGCTTTTGTATACATGTGCCAATAGATATCAGATTCTTTTTTCAGAGTGATTTCATCTCTTACCACCAGGCTCTTTCTGTTGTCAGTTAAGAAAAGACCTCTTTTGGCATCAATAACATGAGGCTCAAGTGTTTCTGTCATATCTAAGGTGGATATTGCACCTTTTTCTTTGGAAATAACACCGTTCATTTTGGCATAGCCCATATTATTATGGTCAACACCACTTCCATCAGGATTAATGATAATGGTATTATGACTTTCTGCTCTTAAGCGGAAGATTTTAAATCTCCTTCTTATATCCGGTGCACCGTAGCCGTCGAGAAGATATGAATCT
>JAZOOC010000123.1:0-4673 GCA_045654825.1 Clostridia bacterium
AGGACCTTATCAAATATGGTTATGTTAAAGGCAGACCTGTTCTTGGAATAATCGGAAGTAACATCGGAAGTGATATATCAAGAGTTTATAACTATCCTGAAGGCGTTTTTGTTGATCAGGTTGTAGAGGGAAGCGGTGCAGCCGCAGCAGGAATTAAACGCGGAGATATTATAACTCATATTGATGATGTTCGTATTAAATCAATTGATGAACTTAATAAAGTAAGAGATAAAAAGAAAGCCGGAGCAACCGTAAAACTTACTCTTGAACGTTCCGGAAGAATAATATCAGTAAATGCAGTTTTAGGCGAAGAAAAAGCAAAATAATTTTTAAACATTCAAATGCTCGATTTTTAAAAATAAAATCGGGCATTTTGTTTTTAAATTCAGAATAAATAATATAATTTTTGATTAAAAATGACATATTTTTTCTATTTGATTGACTTTGAAAATCTAATATGTTAAAATTATTATGAAGTTTTTTGTGACTGACGGATTAGTGGAATTGACCACGGGAAGCAAAAGACATAATAAGCCGACCGTCTGGGCAGTCCATCTATCGGGCTGCCTGTTTTTAATTTGATTTAAAAGGAGAATTGCAATGAAAAAAGTCGGAATAATAATGGGAAGCGACAGCGATATTAAAATTGCTGAAAAAGCTTGCGATGTGTTAAAAAAATTCGATATACCGTTTGAAGTTCATGTATATTCGGCGCACAGAACACCTGTTCAGTCGTCTGAATTTTCAAAGAATGCAGAAAAGAACGGATTTGGTGCTATAATAGCTATGGCAGGTATGGCAGCACATCTTGCCGGCGCTATAGCTGCTAATACTGTAGTTCCTGTTATAGGAGTCCCTGTGAAATCGTCTCTCGACGGTCTTGACGCACTTCTTGCTACAGTTCAGATGCCTAAAGGCATACCCGTTGCAACAGTAGCAATTGACGGTGGTGCTAATGCGGCTTATCTTGCTGCACAGATTATTGCAACATCAGACAAAGAGTTATATGAAAAACTGATTTCTGAACGCGAAAAGAATATGGAAGATATTCTTGAAAAAGACAGAAAGATAAATGAAGCGTTTTCAAATCAACAGATAGATTAACGGAGGATAAATATGGGCGGTTTTTTTGGTGCGGTATGCAGAGAAGATGCAATTTCAGATGTTTTCTTCGGAACGGATTATCATTCTCATCTTGGTACAAGACGAGGCGGAATTGCTGCATATGATACAGAAATCGGATTGCAAAGAGATATTCATAATATAGAAAATTCACCTTTCAGAACAAAGTTTGAGCATATTTTTGAGGAAATGAGAGGAAACAGTGCCATAGGCATTATAAGTGATTCCGATCCGCAACCTTTGCTTATTCGCTCAAATCTCGGAACATATGCAATATGTATTATTGGTCTTATAAATAATTCCGAGGAACTTATAAATCAGTATTTATCTTTCAGCGGTGGTCATTTCGGAGTTATGACCAGTGGTAAGGTTAATTCAACTGAGCTTGTTGCTGCTTTGATTAATCAAAAGAGCGATTTTGTTGATGGTATCAAATTTGCACAGAAAGTAATAAAAGGAACAGCTTCAATTCTTATATTGAAAAATGACGGAAGCATTATCGCCGCAAGAGACAGACTGGGAAGAATACCCGTTCTTATCGGTAAAAAAGAAGATGCTTATTGTGTATCTTTTGAATCCTTTGCTTATAAAAAATTAGGATATAAAGATGAAAAAGAATTAGGGCCGGGTGAAATAGTTCATATAACCTGTGATTCTATGACACAGCTTGCAAAACCCGGTAAAGAAATGAAGATATGTTCTTTCTTGTGGTCGTATTACGGTTATCCTACTTCAAATTACGAGGGTGTTAATGTTGAAGCGATGAGATATAAAAACGGAAAGATAATGGCGGAAAGTGACCGCGATGCAAAAAATGCTGAGGGTATTGACTATGTAAGCGGTGTGCCTGATTCAGGAACTCCACACGCTATAGGATATGCTAATGAAAGTGAAATTCCGTTTGCAAGACCATTTATAAAATATACTCCTACCTGGATGAGAAGCTTCACTCCTCAAAAGCAATCAGACAGAAGCAAAATCGCAACAATGAAACAGATTCCTGTCCATGAGCTTATAGAGGGTAAAAAATTACTTTTTGTAGACGATTCAATTGTAAGAGGCACTCAGCTTAAAGGAACAGTAGATTTTCTCTATGAAAATGGCGCCAAAGAGGTTCATATGCGTTCTGCTTGTCCACCCATAATGTATAGTTGTAAATATCTTAATTTTTCGAGAGCAACTAACGACATGGAGCTTATTGCAAGAAAAATTATTATGGAGCTGGAAGGCGAGGAAGGTTTCAATCATATAGAAGAGTACAGTGATTCTTCTACCGAACGCGGTAAGAATTTAAGAAAAGCAATTTGCGACAAATTTAATTTTGCATCTTTGGAATTTCAGTCTCTTGAGGGTGTAATAAATGCTATAGGTCTTGAACCTTGTAAACTATGTACATACTGCTGGAGCGGTAAAGAATAAATTATAATTCGGAGGTTATTATGAAAAGCTATAGTGAAAGTTATAAATCTGCAGGTGTTGATATTACCGCAGGTTATGAAGCAGTTAAGCTCATGAAAAAACATATTGCAAAGACTTTAAGTGCAAGTGCACTTTCTGATATCGGAGGTTTCGGCGGATTATTCGAACTCGATCTCACCGGAATCAATAAACCTGTTTTAGTTAGCGGAACGGATGGCGTAGGAACAAAACTTAAAATTGCATTTCTTGCAGATAAACACAATACAGTTGGTATAGATTGTGTTGCAATGTGTGTTAATGATATTATCTGCTGTGGTGCCAAACCTTTGTTTTTCCTTGATTACATAGCTGTAGGAAAAAATATTCCTGAAAAGGTTGCATCTATAGTTGAAGGTGTTGCTGAAGGTTGTGTAATGTCCGGATGTTCACTTATCGGTGGTGAAACTGCAGAAATGCCGGGCTTTTATCCTGAAGATGAATACGACCTTGCAGGATTTTCTGTTGGTGTTGTTGATAAAGATAAAATTCTTAATAACAAAACAATAAAAGCAGGGGATGTTGTAATAGCGTTACCGTCAAGCGGTGTTCATTCTAATGGTTTCTCTTTAGTAAGAAAAGTATTTGATATTGAGAATGCAGATATAATGAAGCCTGTTGCTGAACTTGATGGCAAATCTCTTGCAGAAGCATTACTTGCACCTACCAAAATATATGTAAAACCCGTGACAGCACTTTTTGATAATATAACAGTTAAAGCTGTTTCTCATATAACCGGCGGCGGATTTTATGAAAATATTCCAAGAAGTCTTCCCGATGGTTATTCAGTTAAAGTTGATGAAAAGGCACTTAATATACTTCCTATTTTCAAACTTATTGAAAAAACCGGAAATATAGACAGAAGAGATATGTTCAATACATTCAATATGGGTGTAGGTATGACAATTGTTGTATCTAAAGAAGATGCAGATAAAGCAATGGCTATACTTAAAGAAAATGGAGAAGCTCCGTATATTATGGGTGAAATAGTAGAATCCCAAGAAGGTGTTATAATATGCTAAAGGCAAAAATAGCAGTATTGGTTTCGGGCGGCGGAACAAACCTTCAGGCACTTATTGATTTTGCCAAAAAAGGCTTCTTAAAGCATGGCGAAATCAGTGTTGTTATATCAAACAACAGCGATGCCTATGCGCTAAAACGCGCCAGAGAAAACAATATTCCTACCTGTATTATAAATAACGGTCCTGCATTTGAAGATGAGCTTTGTGAAATCCTTACTTTATATAAAGCTGATCTTATTGTACTTGCAGGCTTTATGAAAATTTTAAGCAGTGATTTTGTATCTAAATATCCGTCACGAATTATAAATGTTCATCCTTCTTTAATTCCGTCTTTTTGCGGAAAAGGTTTTTACGGACTTAAAGTTCATGAGGCGGCATTATCATATGGTGTAAAAGTAACCGGAGCGACAGTTCATTTTGTTAATGAAATTCCTGACGGCGGACAGATTATTTTTCAGAAAGCCGTTGCAATCAGAAAGAACGACACTCCCGAAACCTTGCAAAGACATGTTATGGAAACCGCAGAGTGGGAAATTTTACCCAAGGCTGCAGAAAAAATATCTGAACTTATTGTAAAACAAGGAGATAAATACAATGGATGTATATAAAAATTATGATATAGGCGAACTTATCAACGGCAATTCATATGTTGGCAGAGGAATTGTTATCGGAAAATCAAATGATGGTAAAAAAGCTGTAACAGCATACTTCATTATGGGAAGAAGCGAAAACAGCAGAAATCGTATCTTTATAAAAGAAGAGGGTGGAATTAAAATTCTTCCTTACGATGCTTCAAAGGTTGAAGATCCATCTCTTATTATTTATTCACCAATAAGAACATATAATAACAATCTTATAGTAACAAACGGTGACCAGACTGATACAGTATATGATTTTATTAAAGAAAATAAATCATTTGAAGAAGCATTAAATACCCGTGAATTTGAGCCTGATGCTCCTAATTTCACACCTCGTATCAGCGGTATGCTCACATTTGAAAATAATGATTTTACTTATAAAATGAGTATATTAAAAAGTGCTGACAAAATAGGTTCATATTGTAACAGATATACA
>JAZOOC010000124.1:0-5691 GCA_045654825.1 Clostridia bacterium
GGATAGCTCATGCCATTCGGCGAGCTATTTTAGTCTAATTAGCTGAAAGGTGTATTAAGTATGAGAATAGTAATCAAAGTCGGAACATCAACTCTCGCTCATCAGACAGGACTTTTAAATATAAAAAGAGTTGAAGAAATCTGCAAAATAATAAGCGATTTGAAAAACGCCGGAAATGAAATCATTCTTGTTTCTTCGGGTGCTATTGGCATGGGTGTTGGCAAGCTTTCATTAAAAGAAAAACCGTCTGATATTCCAACAAAACAGGCTGCGGCGGCAATAGGTCAATGCGAGCTTATGTATACATATGACAAGCTTTTCTCAGAATATAATCATAATGTAGCACAAATTCTTATTACAAGCGAAGATACTGAAAACGAAGAAAGACATACTAATTTCAACAACACTCTGACAAGACTTCTTGAGTTATCCGCAATACCGATTATAAACGAAAATGACACTGTTGCAACTAAAGAAATAGTAATCGGAGATAACGATACACTTGCGGCAATAGTAGCAGTAAGTGTAAAAGCGGATTTAATGATAATCTTATCAGATATTGACGGTCTTTATACTAAAGACCCACATACAAATCCCGACGCAGAGCTTATTTCGGTTGTGCCAAAGCTTACTGATGAAATCTCGGCACTTGCAGACGGAAACAAATCAAAGCTTGGAACAGGCGGTATGAAAACTAAGCTCACAGCCGCAAAAACAGTAACCGAAAAAGGTATAGATATGATTATAACAAACGGTTCCAGACCCTCCGACTTATATAAAATAATCGAGGGCGAATCAATCGGAACTAAGTTTTTGGGAGTAAAATAAAATGACAACATTGGATATATTAAAAAAAGCTAAATCGCTTTGCCCCGAAATGTCGGGACTTACCCCGGATATGAAAAATTCAGCACTTCTTAATATGGCAGACGCCCTTATTGAAAACACCGATAAAATACTTATCGAAAACGCAAAGGATATAGAGGCGGCAAAAGGGAAAATATCCGATGTTATGATAGACAGACTCGCCTTGTCCGAACAAAGAATAAAGGATATGGCAGAGGGAATAAGAAAGGTTGCCGCACTTCCCGACCCCGTAGGAAAAATATTATCCTCCCATACTTTGGATAACGGTCTTAAAGTGGAAAAAACCTCTGTGCCGATGGGAGTTGTTGCTATTATATACGAAAGCCGCCCGAATGTTACATCAGATGCAGCATCACTCGCTTTAAAAAGCGGAAATGTCTGCGTTTTGAGAGGCGGAAAAGAAGCATACAACTCGGCAAAATCCATTGTTGATGCCTTAAAAGAGGGACTTTTAAAATCCGGTCTTAATAGTGATATTATAAATCTTGTATCTGATACAACAAGACAAAGCGCAACCGAGCTTATGACCGCAACAGGTCTTGTTGATTTACTTATCCCAAGAGGCGGTGCAGGTCTTATAAAGGCTTGCGTTGAAAATGCAAAAGTTCCTGTTATTCAAACAGGAACAGGAATTTGCCATATATATTTTGATAAGACTTGTGATTTTAAAAAAGCTATTGATATAATTATAAACGCAAAAACAAGCAGACCATCGGTTTGCAATGCAGCAGAGGTACTTCTTGTTCATAAAGATATTGCAGAAAAAATACTTCCCGAAGTTAAAAGAGTTCTTACAGAGGAAAGAAAAGAAAATCCCGTTGAATTAAGACTGGACGAAACAGCTGCAAAAATTATTGACGGTAGTTTGGCAAACGAAAATGATTTCGATACCGAGTTTTTAGATTATATACTTGCCGTAAAAGTGGTTTCAGATGTAACTGAGGCTGTTTCTCATATTCTTGCACACTCAACAGGACACAGCGAAGCCATAATCGCTGAGGACGAGGCATCAATAAAATATTTCACCGACACTGTTGACAGTGCAGCAGTTTATGTTAATGCCTCAACAAGATTTACTGACGGCGGCGAATTTGGTCTCGGCTGCGAAATGGGTATTTCCACACAGAAACTCCACGCAAGAGGACCAATGGGGCTTTCTGAATTAACAGCATATAAATACATTATAAGAGGAAATGGGCAGATAAGATAAATTCCTTTGGAATTTTCGATATGTTTTCCGTCGGAAAACTTGATATGTGCTTTCGCACTCGATATGTTCCTTACGGAACTCGATATGTTTGCGTTGCAAACGATAAGGATAGCTCTGTGCCATTCGGCAGAGCTATATTTAATTTGTGCGAAGCACACCTTCATTCCTAATTCCTAATTAAAAAAGGTGCGAATTATCGCACCTTTTAATTTTTATTTCTCAGATATTTCTATAAGAGCGGCTTTTCTTGAAAGGTTGATACGGTTCATTTTATCAATTTCTGTAACCTTAACAACGATTTCGTCGCCAACGCTTACAACATCTTCTACCTTTTCAACTCTCTTCATATCGAGCTGTGAAATATGGCAGAGACCTTCTTTATTGGGAAGAATTTCAACGAAAGCACCGAAGTTCATAATTCTGGTTACTTTACCGGTATAAATTTCGCCCGGCTCAACTTCCTTAACTATTCCTTCGATAATCTTCATAGCTTTCTGACCTGAAGCGAGGTCTTTTGCAGCGATGAATACTTTTCCGTCGTCTTCAATATCTATCTGCGTTCCGGTATCAGCGATAATTTTCTGGATAACCTTACCGCCGCTTCCGATAACTTCTCTTATTTTCTCAACATCTATCTGCATCTGTATAATCTTCGGAGCATATTTGGAAATCTCTTTTCTTGCTTCGGGAATACACTTGAGCATTATTTCATCGAGAATATAAAGTCTTGCTTTTCTTGTTTTTTCAAGAGCTTCTCTTATGATATCCATTGTAAGACCGTCTACTTTAATATCAACCTGGATAGCTGTGATACCGTTTTTAGTACCGCCAACTTTAAAGTCCATATCGCCGTAGAAATCTTCAAGACCCTGAATATCTACCATAGTATCCCAGTTGTCGCCGTCTGTGATAAGACCGCAGGAGATACCTGCAACGGGTTCCTTAATGGGAACACCTGCAGCCATAAGAGCAAGTGTGCTTCCGCAGATACTGCCCTGTGAGGTTGAACCGTTGGAGCTTAATACTTCGGATACTACTCTTATTGCGTAAGGGAATTCATCCTCGGAGGGAATTACGGGTTCGAGTGCTTTTTCAGCAAGAGCACCGTGACCTACTTCTCTTCTTCCGGGACCTCTTGAAGGTCTTGTTTCACCAACACTGTAGCTGGGGAAGTTATAATGATGAATATATCTTTTTGTTTCTTCTTCATCAATTCCGTCGAGCTTCTGTGCATCATTTAAAAGTCCTAAAGTAACAGCAGATAAAACCTGTGTCTGACCTCTGGTGAACATACCTGAACCGTGTGCACGGGGGAGAAGATCAACTTCTGCCGCTAAAGGACGGATATCATCCATACCTCTGCCGTCTACACGCTTTTTATCTTCGATAAGCCATTTTCTTACGATTGTTTTCTGGAGCTTATAAATAACCTCACCAATCTGGCTTTCGATTTCTTCATATTTTTCGCCGAGCGCCGCAACTGCAGCATCGGTTACTTCAAGGATTGCCTTATCTCTTAAAGGTTTATCAACGATAACGAGTGCTTCTTTAACCTGTTCAGTATAAAGATTAGCTACATCGTCGAAAAGGTCGTGATCAACTTCGATGGGCTCATATGAGAATTTTTCTTTACCGATTTCTTTTGCAATACCTTCGATAAAATCGCACATTTTTTTGATTTCTTCGTGTGCTTTTTCGATTGCTTCAAGCATAGTAGCTTCGCAAACCTGATTAGCACCTGCTTCAATCATAACGATTTTCTCTCTGGAAGCTGCAACTGTTAAGTTAAGATCAGAGATTTCTCTCTGTGCGCTGGTGGGGTTTATAACAATCTCACCGTTGCAAAGACCAACATTAACACCTGCGATAGGTCCGTTAAAGGGAATATCGGAAATTGAAACTGCGATAGATGCACCGATTAATGCAGCTATTTCAGGAGAATTATCCTGTTCAACCGACATAACGGTAGCAACTAATGAAACATCATTTCTCAAATCTTTGGGGAAGAGAGGTCTCATAGGTCTGTCTATCATTCTTGAAGTAAGAATTGCTTTATCGGTAGGTTTACCCTCTCTTTTCATAAAGCTTCCGGGAATTTTACCAACTGAATAAAGTCTTTCTTCAAAATCAACATTCAAAGGGAAAAAGTCGATACCTTCTCTGGGCTTGTCAGAAGCTGTTGCATTAACTAAAACAGCTGTTTCTCCGTATCTTACAAGACAGGAAGCATTGGATAAAAGCGCCATTTTACCTGTTTCAACGATAAAAGGTCTGCCTGCAAGAGTGGTTTCAAATACTTTGTACATTTTAAATCCTTTCTCCTGCTGATTACTTTCTGATATTGAGTTTTTCAATGATAGCTCTGTATCTTTCAATATCTTTCTTCATAAGATAAGCAAGAAGGTTCTTTCTTCTACCAACCATCATTAAGAGTCCTCTTCTTGAGTGATGGTCTTTCTTGTGAGTTTTTAAGTGGTCTGTGAGGTGATTGATTCTGTCTGTAAGAATAGCAATCTGAACCTCAGGTGAACCTGTGTCTGTTGCGTGGATTTTGTTTGCCTCAATGATTTCTGTTTTTCTTTCTTTTAACATGGTATAAATACCTCCTTTTAATATTACGCCGTATAACCGAGTAAAAGGTCAGAGGTCTGCCTGAATAACAGGCTTTTTCCCAAAACACAGTTATCGAACTTAAACAGTTTACCATATTATTATCAAATTGTCAATTTTTTTTGCAAAAAACATCTGAGAAGTTGATTATTTCAGATAATAAAGCTTGTAAGCCGATACCGGTTGCATATTATCCCATACCATAATCTTTGTATATGAACCTGTAGCATCAGCATCAAATTTTACATTAACAGGATTTTGGGCAGGATATATTTTTACATCTTGAACTGTTCCGTTGTTATCATACAACACCGCATATACCTGTCCCTTTCCGGTATTTTCTATATTTGCACTAAATGAAATTCCCGCGGGAGACCCCAAGGAGGTGGAGTGAAAAACAATGACCAAACATTCCGCAGAATATGCTCCATCCTCTGTTGTTGCCGTTATTGTTGCCGTTCCCACCTTTATTCCTCTTACTGTGCCATTTATAACAGTGGCTATAGATTCATCAGAAGATGTCCATACAACATTTTTATTCTTGGCATTATCGGGAATTACTGTTGCAACAATATTTTCTATGCCATTTTCACTGATGTTTATAATTGTTTTATCAAGAGTTATTCCCTCAACTCTGATATTATTTAAATCTATACATTTTATATATCTTTTTGAACTGCTGGTTTTTGTAAGTGTCGTATATTCCTTACCATCGTAGCTTTCATAAATAACCGCATTTGCTGACCCTTTCTGTATAGTTCCCGATACAGCCTTTGCATATTCTTCTATCTGTCCTCCACCAGATATTTTTCCTTCATACAATACTACAGTAGTTGCATATATACCATTCCCGCTGCCATATTCTTCATTTGCAGCATTACCGCCTGTAATAACACCATTTTTCACAACTACACTTGAGCCATATGATGAAATTCCGTCTCCTGCATAACAGTTTTGGGAATTTTCAGACAGAATACTACCTCCGGTTACAAAGCTGTCAGTTA
>JAZOOC010000125.1:0-1855 GCA_045654825.1 Clostridia bacterium
GTTGCAAGACTTATTGAGAGAAAACAAGCTCGAAACTAACATATTTGATATGTATACAACTATCAGTTTTGAGAGAGCCGATTTAACTCGGTTTCTTTTCTACGGAGTCTCGAACTCATCTCTTTGTACTCGATTTTAAAATCTTTAGTCCCATACTTTTGCCATTTACTTGAAAACTGGTAAATGTTAGCTTTCCGCATAGAATGACCATCCGCAACGACCTTGATAAAGCCGTGTGTTATTAAAGCATCTCTGTCCGAGTAAAAGCTATTTACATTAGTGTATAGCTTCCAATGGTTCTTAATACTACCTTCTGTCAAACTGAAGTAGGGTTGCACATCACCTGGTATATC
The DNA here is from genome assembly GCA_045654825.1 of Clostridia bacterium. Taxonomy (GTDB): domain Bacteria; phylum Bacillota; class Clostridia; order UMGS1840; family HGM11507; genus JAZQFU01. The sequence continues at coordinate 354 of JAZOOC010000125.1, forward strand.
CATCCCCATATCTTTAAACAAGCTCTTTTTATAAGCATCCTTTTGTCCGTAATAACAACTCTTACAATATAGGTATAACAATCGTTGGTTCTTAGTTAAATCATTCCATGCATCGCTCATAATCATCGATTTATAAATGTTAGCAGAAACATCGCTTGATGTCCCTGTGCTTTCAAAAGCTTTAGGTTTATACTTCTTCTTAGCCGCCATATTACATCACCTCCTTTTCGATGCATTTCTGTGCATTGTGTTTCTCGATATTCTGTTGCAATCTGATTGCTCGTTTTTGTTTTTCTTTCTCCGATAACTCTCGAGGAAAACTAAACTTAATCATCTTTTTAGGGATAATATAAGTTTGAGAATATTCATCCTCTTTTACTCGATAAATATCGGAGTTTTTTAGGCTAAGCTCCTTCAATCTTTTCTTTACCTGTGAACTACAGGTATATACATTAGCGGTTGTTTCTGCTTCGTTAAACAATATTATTGTCTCTTGTTCATCTTTAGTTAATTTAATACTCATATTAATTACTCCTTTTATTTAAATTTAATAGAATCTCTCGATAACTATCGAATGAAATCACTGAGACTACTTTAATTAGGGTAAACACCTATGTTAAATATCATCATTCTATTTCTCTCGATAGTTATCGAAACTTTTAAGCAATATTTAGACGTCTGTATTTGCTTATGCAGGCAAAAATGTTGCCCTTGTGGAATCGAGTATAACACCTTATCTGAACCCAATCTACGGGATAACAAAAAGAATTTTTATGCATAAAAAAACCAACATAAACTGCCGTTTAGGGATGTTTATTCACTTTTTATAAACATTTTTCAAAAAATGCAGAAAAAAACTTGCATCCTTTCAGCTAATATGATATAAGTAAAACATAGAATAACTTAAGGAGATGTTATAATGATTGAATATTCAAATGAAATTACCGAAGAAGATGTTATAACAATTGAATATCCAAATAAAATCACCGAAGAAGAACAGTTGGACAATTTTAGAGCAAATCTTAAAACCATGCGGGAACGATGCGGTCTTAGCAAAATTGAATTAGGAAAAGAACTTGGTTTAGGTCGCGATACAATTGCTAATTATGAAAAAGGAACATCTTACCCTAATCTTTTTACACTTATAAAAATTACTGAGATTTTAAATACAACTGTAAATGATTTATTAGACATTCCGTGCGAAATCCCCACAGTACCAGACAATGAGATAGAACACTTCTCCTTGAAAACAGGTTTAAATCAAGATGTTATTAGAACTTTGTATAACAACAAAATTGATGGAAAATACCAAAAGGATGTAAAAGCATTAGATTATTTAATACGCTATAACAATAATACAAACGATAATGTTTCTGTGCTTAGATGTTTATACGAGGCAATAATTATCCCTGAGTATTCCATATCAGGAATGCTTAAAAAAAAATTAGACATTAAAGAGTACTTCTCTGATGATAATATTTTCTTAAAAAATTTTTTAAAAA
>JAZOOC010000126.1:0-2597 GCA_045654825.1 Clostridia bacterium
TATAAGACATGTTATTGAGGGTATGAACGACAGTGAATTCATAATCAGTGAATATGATTCAAAACAGCTTATGCAGTTTAAGAATCCGCTTTTAGCTTTAGCATTAGAAACAGGCAGAAGTGATGACTCATTTAAAGAACAGGTAGAGCATGCGATAGAAGTGTTTGAAAATGTTGACCTGCTTACATATAAGTTTGAGTTGGAAAAAGAAAATATCTTACCTGAAACAAAGCAAAGACATGATGCAATCATAGAATTGATGAGTATTGTCCCTGATTTTCATTTCCAGACTGCAATGCGGTGGCTTGATTTAAACAGAGCAATTAATGAGAGTATGCTTGAGAGCGATGGAGAGGATAATCCGTATCAGGAATTCATTAAAACCATAAAAGATATAAAAGAGGAACACGGTGCAGAATTATTACAGAAAGTATTCGATATGGGTGCAGAGATTGTGATACAGCCAATAGAACTTGTAGAGGTTGCAAAATACCTTGCTGATGGAGGCGATGTCGATAGAGTTTCTGAATTGGCCGATGAAGATTTCTTCCTTGTTCCTTACGAAGCGCAAAAGCAGGGTGGGATGGACTTATGCTGAAAAGATTAAAGGATAAAAGAGGCAGCGGATACATTGATGTAGTAGTCATAGTGTTATCCGCTATTTTAGTGATTGCCCTTGCAACAAGTGTTTTCCCTGTATATATAGCAAAGTCTCAGCTTGACAGTTTTACACAGGAATTATGCCGAGAAGCTGAAATCTGCGGAAGAATAGGGAGCGAAACAACGAGCCGTGAAATCATTCTTTCTGACAGACTCGGTATTGAACCTGATGTTGAATGGTCCAAATCAGGAAGAATTCAGCTTAACGAGGAATTCTCGGTAACTGCAACCATGGAATATGATATCGGCTTTGGTGCCTTTGCCTCGTTCCCTGTAACTCTTACATCAAAGGCTATAGGAAAAAGCGAGGTGTACTATAAATGAGAAATCTGAATAATAAGGGTAATGCAACTGTTCTCTCCGTTGCAATCTGTCTTGTGATAATACTTGTAATGTGTGCCGTATTTGAATATATGCAGATGCTTATTATAACCACAGGTATAAGAAATGCTGTAGAATCAGCCGCTGTATCAACTGTGGTTGCAAATTACGATGAAACCTACAGTCAGCTTCGTGAGGGATATAGCGGAGGATACATATATCAGGATACGGCATTTGTTGAAAGTCTGGATACAGGAAATATATATGCCCGGCTTGATACGCTTCTTGCTTTAACAGATGACGGCGATAAGCATATTAAGTACCGTAGTCACGGAACTGTTGAATACAGCATATCCAATATGAGAATAGAAGTGGAAAATACAGGATATGCACAGGGTAACAGTACAGTGAACTTAAATGTAACGGTATTTGTTGATGTGAAAATTCCTGTAAACTATGGCGGAAGAAAGGTAGCAACACTTGCACCGACTATGAGAGTTAAGGCATCATACATACCAAAATTTTAGGTACATAAGTGTAAGTTTTGTAGTAATGATTTTGTTGCTAATAACGAAAATCAAAGCCAAAGCAATATCTTCGTAGACTTTAAGTGTAAGCGGTGGTATGTTTGTGCCGAAAGGAGTTGATGTTTATGGAAATAAACAGAGAAACGGAGTCGGTAATCATAAACTGGCTTGAAAACGACACAAACAAAATATGCATCGTAGAAAGGTATGGCAGAAGATACGGGTATGTAAAAATACCGCTTAAAGAGGGGTACGATATTATATACCTCTCAAAATGCATGGAGCAGGATTATCTGCCGCTTCAAGAAGGCCTTTCATATCAGGGATTTTATGAAAAGACAAAAAGAAAACTGTACGATGCACAGTATGAACTCGCAAATATGTTAAGCGATGAATACTATTGCAATCAAAGCTACAGCAGTATGAAAAGTCAGTTTGAAGCCGAGGTAAAAGAAAAGGTTGAAAAAATGGTATCAGTCTTTGAAAGTGATATAAAGCTTGATAAGGAAACTGAGCAATTTCAAGAACGGTACAAAGAATCTGCCAGAAGACAGGCAAGAGGAATATATCTCAAAAACGGTGACACAGACTTTAAATATGAGTGTCCGTATGAGGTGCAATCCTTTGAAAATATCATGCTTGAGTATGTAAGTACCGGAGAAAAGCTTGTAAAGAAAACAGCAGAGACATATTGCACTGACAAGCGAGAGAGCATTGTCGGGGATATAGTCTTAAACCTTATGACAAAAGAACTTATAGAGGAATTGGAAACAGGAAAAGATGAGCACTTGGTGTATATGAAGAAAATAATAAACTCTGTTCCGAGTGAGTGCAGAATGGTTAATGTAACTACTGTAATTGACTGTAAGGAAATGACCTTTAAGTACGATGCAGGGCAACTGCGAAGCGACTGTGGCTCGCATTACTACACTTGGAATATACCTGCTAAAGAAAGGAAAGAGTTTGAAAACCTCTATGGCAGACATGCAGATTTCACACCTGCATCAATAGTAAAAATATCCTATGGCAAAAAAACATTGTATGAGAAAGGATGAACTAAATGCGTAAGAAAAACAAGAAGATGCCCTT
>JAZOOC010000127.1:0-1715 GCA_045654825.1 Clostridia bacterium
ATTCTGACGGACTTTCAAAAAAATTCGGAACCAAGGTTAATATTAAAACAGGCGCAAGAAAAGGTAAAATAGAAATTGAATTCTACGGAAACGAAGATTTATTAAGAATACTTAATTTTATTGGATAGGAGATATAAAAAATGTTAGATATTAAACTTTTCAGAGAAAACACAGACGAATTAAAAGCTAAACTTTTAAAGAAAAAAGCAGACATAACAGATGTAGACAAGGTTACAGAGCTTGATATTAAAAGAAGAGATATTACCTTTAAAACAGAACAGTTAAAACAGAAACAGAATGCTGTATCAAAAGAAATTCCCAAGCTTAAAAAAGAAGGTAAGGATGTTGCTCCCATATTTGCGGAAATGAAAACCTTATCGGATGAAATAAAAGAAAATGACAGCATTTTATCCGAAATTGAAAAAGAATTAAGAGAAACTCTTTTAAGAATCCCCAATACTCCCCATGATGATGCTCCTGTAGGAGATACAGATGAGGATAATGTTGAAGTAAGAAAATGGGGAGAAATTCCCGAATTTAATTTCGAGCCCAAGCCCCATTGGGAAATCGGAAAAGAGCTTGATATTTTAGACCCCGAAAGAGCCGCAAAGGTTACAGGATCGCGTTTCCATTTCTATAAAGGTCTCGGTGCAAGACTTGAAAGAGCGGTTATAAATCTTTATTTAGATACTCACGGAGACAAAGGATATACTGAAATATTCCCTCCCTATATGGTTAACAGAGCTTCTTTAACAGGAACAGGTCAGCTTCCCAAATTTGAAGAAGATGTATTTAAAATTACAAACGATGATTATTTCCTTATCCCTACAGCAGAAGTTCCCGTTACCAATTTATACAGAGATGAAATTTTAAACGAAAGCGACCTTCCTGTAAAACATGCTGCATATTCCGCTTGCTTCCGTTCCGAAGCAGGTTCAGCAGGAAGAGATACAAGAGGTCTTATTAGACAGCATCAGTTCAATAAGGTTGAGCTTGTTAAATTTGCTCATCCCGATAATTCATATGAAGAGCTTGAATCTTTAACAAGAGATGCAGAAAATGTGCTGCAGATTCTTGAATTGCCCTACAGAGTTGTTAATATAGCTACAGGCGATTTAGGATTCACCGCAGCTAAAAAATACGATATAGAGGTTTATATGCCCTCCTACGGCAGATATGTTGAAATATCCTCCTGTTCAAACTTTGAAGATTATCAGGCAAGAAGAGCAAATATCAAATTCAGAGCACCCGGAGAAAAACCCAGATTTGTTCATACCTTAAACGGCTCGGGTGTTGCAATAGGAAGAACTGTTGCGGCTATTTTGGAAAATTGCCAGAACCAAGACGGTTCAGTTAATATTCCCAAAGCACTTGTTCCCTATATGGGCGGAATTGAAAAAATAAAAATATAACAATTAATTTTCTATTTTTAATAATAAAAACATAGATTTTCCACAGGAAAAAAATGTAAAACTTTTACTAAAAAAGTAAATCATAAAAAATATTATGTAAACTAAAAATTACCTGTAAACCAGTTAAAATAAAGCATTAGTTTTCAACAGAAACAGGGTAAGTTTTCAACATTTTCTGTTGATAAGTACCTCAAATGCTTATAAAATAGCGGTTTTTCATAATTAAAAACAACTTTTGAGTTTAGTTTACATAATATAAATTTACAAAAAAATGTAAATAAATTTTGAGTATAAAAACAGTAA
>JAZOOC010000128.1:0-8199 GCA_045654825.1 Clostridia bacterium
ATCGCCGTTTTTAAGTTTTTCAACTTCGTCAACTGTAACTCTGTTAAAGTCGCCTAATATTGAATGTTTAAGACAGCTTGCTGCAACAGCAAATTCAAGAGCTTCTTCTTTTGTATCGTAGTTATTAAGACCATAGATAAGTCCGCCTGCGAAAGAGTCGCCGCCGCCAACACGGTCAATAATATCGTTGATTTCATATTTTCTGCTTACATAGAAAGAGTTGCGGTCGTTAATACAAGCAGCCCATCCGTTAGAGTCTGCACTCTTGCTTTCACGAAGTGTGATAGCAATAACCTTAAGGTTGGGGTAAGCTTCCAATACAGCATCGGATAAAGCTTTGTATTTATCTCTGCTTAAGCTTCCGCTTTCAACATCAACATCAACTTTAACGCCTAAAGATTTCTGCCAGTCTTCTTCGTTAGCGATTGCAACATCAACATATTTTGTTAATTCGCACATAACTTCGGGAGCAGTTTTGCCATATTTCCAGAGGTTCTTTCTGAAATTTAAGTCGCAGGAAACAGTAATTCCTTTTTCTTTTGCTATTTTAACTGCTTCAAGAGATAAGTCTTTTGCAGATTCAGAAATAGCCGGAGTAATACCTGTAATATGTAACCAACCAATTCCTTCATAAGCTTTATCCCAGTCGATATCGCCGGGTTTAGCAAGTGCGATTGCAGAATTAGCTCTGTCGTATATTACTTTACTGGGGCGCTGATTAGCACCGCCTTCAAGATAATAGATACCCATTCTTTCGGGAGATCTTAATACTCTTGTTGTATCAACGCCGAAGCCTCTTAACTGTTTAATACATTCATCACCAATCTGGTTGTCTGAAATAACAGAGAGAAAAGCAGCGTCCATATTGTAGTTTGCAAGAGAAACTGCAACGTTAGCTTCGCCGCCACCGAAAGTAGCTTCAAAAGCTGCGGACTGTAAAAATCTTTCTACGCCGGGGGTTTTTAAACGGAGCATAATTTCTCCGAATGTTAAAACTTTCATTTTTTTCATTCCTTTATTTTATATTAAAATTATTTCTGAAGAAGATGTATAGCAAAGCCGCCAAATTCACCTTTTAAGTAAACTGCGATAAGCTTGTCGCCTTTGTATTTTTCGGTGCCGGGAGCAACTTCATAGCCTTTTTTAGCAAGATAGTAGCAAGCTCTGTCTATGCTGTTTGTTCTTATAGCTATGTGACCTTTTGCACCAAGACCTTCGCCTTTGTTGATTTCAATATCTCCTGCAAAGAAAGAAGAGTTTCCTTCTTTTAAAGGAAGTGCAAATGCAGATGCAAGAGTGTTTGCAAGCTCGCCTGCTTCTTTGTCGCCTTCGGTATTGATTCCGATGTGAGCAAGCTCAAATCCTAAAAGAACATCTATGGATTTTTTAGCTGTATCTCTTATAGCATCCCAGTTTTTCTTTTTAACATCTGCTGTGTTGCAGAGCCATCCACCGCCGATTGCGTGAATAAAAGGTTTGTCTGCAAAATCAGAAAGATTGTCGTTATTTACTCCGCCTGTGGGTAAGAATTTAACGCCTGCGGATTTGTATGGTCCCTGAAGTGCTTTGCAGCCGTTAAGACCGCCGTATACGTTAGCAGGGAAGAATTTAACAGTTTTGATTCCGAACGCAAGTGCCTGTTCGATTTCAGTAGGTGTAACACATCCGGGAGTTATGGGGATGTTGTTTTCAACACACCAGGATACAATCTCAGGATTGAATCCGGGAGAAACGATAAACTGTGCACCTGCCGCAACAGCTTCCTGACATTTAGCAAGAGTAAGAATTGTTCCTGCACCAACTAAAACGTCATCAGGATATGCTTCTCTAACATTTTTGATAGACTGAATTCCTGCTTCAGTTCTCATGGTAATTTCCATGATTCCAAGACCGCCGTCTAAAAGAGCTTTGGCTGTAGGAACAGCATCTTCTGCATCCTCTAAAACAACAACCGGAACAAGACCGATTTTACCGATTTTTTCAAGTATGTCCATTTTGGAGCCTCCGTATCAATATTTTTCTTATCTAACTATATCATAATAAAAAAGCAATGTCAATAATAAACAAAATATTAACAAAGTATAATTCTTTGTGTGTATATATTCACATTTTTGCATAATTATTCATAAAATGCGGTTGACATTTTTTACTTATTATGCTATTAATATATAATAGATGAATATTTGGGAGGCAGTTATGAATATTGATATGAAAGACAGAGCTGAAATACTTATCGAGGCTCTGCCGTATATTCAGCAGTATAACAACAAAATAGTAGTAATAAAATACGGCGGAAACGCAATGCTTTCAGACGAATTAAAGGAAGCTGTAATGCGAGATGTTGTTCTTTTGTCGCTTATAGGGGTTAAGGTCGTGCTTATTCACGGCGGTGGTCCCGAAATATCCGATATGCTTAACAAAGTCGGAAAGAAAAGTGAGTTCGTTGACGGACTTCGTGTAACAGATAAGGAAACCGTTGATATTGTTCAGATGGTTCTGTCCGGAAAGGTTAACAAAAGTCTTGTTAATTTAATAGGCGACTGCGGCGGAAAAGCTATCGGTCTTTGCGGATGCGACAGCAGCCTTATAAAAGCAGTTCCTTTGAACGAAAAACTGGGTTATGTAGGACAGATAACAGAAATCAACGAACAGCCTATTTTAGATTTGCTTGATATGGGATATATCCCTGTAATATCAACTGTAGGCTGTGACGACGATGGAAATATATATAACATCAATGCCGATACGGCAGCCGCAAAAATTGCCGGTAAGCTTCAGGCGGAAAGTTTCATTTCCATGACCGATATACGAGGCGTTTTGAGAGATAAAGACGATGAAAATTCACTTATAAGAGTTATTCAGGTAAGCGAAGCGCCGGAACTTGTAAAAGAGGGTATTATAAGCGGAGGAATGATTCCTAAGATAGAATGTTGTACCGAAGCCATCCGTCAGGGTGTTAAAAAGGTATTTATAATAGACGGAAGAGTACCTCATTCAATATTAATAGAAGTTCTTACCGATGAGGGTATCGGTACAATGTGTGTATAGCATAAAAGACTGCAAAAGGAGGAAATTATGAAACATTTACTTAAACTTATGGATCTTTCAACAGAAGAAATAATGAATATATTAAATGTTGCGGATCAGCTTAAATACGAAAAGAAAAACAACATTCCCCATAAATATCTTGAGGGAAAATCTGTGGGTCTTATATTTGAAAAATCTTCAACAAGAACAAGAGTATCTTTTGAAGTTGGCGTGTATGAGCTTGGCGGACATCCTATGTTCTTAAGCTCAAGAGACCTCCAGATAGGAAGAGGAGAGCCTGTGTGCGATACCGCAAGAGTTCTTTCCAGATATTTAGACGGTATAATGATAAGAACATATGAGCAGAAAGAGGTTGAAGACCTTGCAAAATACGGCTCAATACCCGTAATTAACGGACTTACCGATTTTGCTCATCCCTGTCAGGTTCTTGCTGACCTTATGACTATAAGAGAATTTAAAGGAAGTCTTAAAGGCCTTAAGATGTGCTTTATAGGTGACGGAAATAATATGGCAAACTCCCTTATTGCAGGTGCAATAAAAACAGGAATGAGCTTTGCTATCGCTTGTCCCGAAAATTATAAGCCGGATGCTGAAATTATGAAATGGGCAGAGGAAAACGGCGAGTTCTTATGCACAACCTCAATAGAAGAGGCTGCAAAAGACGCGGATGTTATCTGCACAGATGTATGGGCATCTATGGGTCAGGAAGATGAAGCCGCAGAAAGAAGAAAAGCATTTGAAAAATACTGCGTAAACGCACAGACAATGTCTTATGCAAAACCCGATGCTATGGTGCTTCACTGTCTTCCCGCACACAGAGAAGAAGAAATTACCGCAGAGGTTTTCGAAGCACATGCCAAAGAAATTTTTGAAGAGGCGGAAAACAGACTTCACGCACAGAAAGCAGTTATGGTCGAATTAATGGCAGATAAATAATAGCGGTGATTTTATGAATAACAAGCCAATAGGTGTTTTTGATTCGGGAGTCGGAGGTATAAGTGTACTTCGCGAGCTTGTTAAATTAATGCCCGAAGAGAATTACATATACTACGGAGATTCGGGAAATGCTCCGTATGGGAGCAAACCGACCGAAAAGGTAAGAGAGCTTTCTCTTAATGTTGCAGAAAAACTCATAGAAAAAGAAGTAAAGGCAGTTATTGTTGCGTGCAATACAGCTACAAGTGCTTCGGTAAAAACTATGAGAGAATTATACAAGGATTTGGTAATCGTGGGAATTGAGCCTGCGGTGAAGCCTGCGGTAAGAGAATATCCCGGAGGAGTGATTCTTGTTCTTGCAACTCCGGTAACCTTAAAGGAAGAAAAGTATCATAAACTTATAGAGCCTTATAAGGAACAGTCGCAAATTATTTCTGTGCCTTGCGACAACCTTGCCGCGATGATTGAAAACGGAAAGAGTAAAGCCGAAATCAAAGATTATATGCTGGAAGTTTTAACTCCTTATCTTAAGCTTAATCCTGATGCCGTTGTGCTTGGTTGCACTCATTATCCTTTTGCGGCGGATATAATATCGGAAATTGTTGGAGAAGATGTAGAGCTTTTCGATGGTGGACCCGGTGTCGCAAAAGAAACCAAAAGAAGACTCGAAGAAAAAAATGCACTTAATAAAAACGGCGGAAACATAACATTCTTAAGCAGCGGGAAAGTAGAGTTGCTTGAAGAATTTGCTGATAAATATATCTAAATTAAAGGGTATGTAAAAAACTTGCGTTTTTACATACCCTTTTAAATTTAATCTTATGCGGTATGGATAACCTTACCATTAACTATTGTATATGCGATATTAATATCGTCATCAAATAGTACGAAGTCAGCATCTTTTCCAAGTGCAAGACATCCTTTGGTTTTATCAATATTTATAAGCTTTGCAGGAGTTGCGGTAATCATTTTGATTGCATCAATAAGGGGAACACCTGCAGTTTTATACATAGTTCTTACAAGTCTGTCAGTTGTGCATACACTTCCTGCAAACGCAGTACGGTCGGGAAGCTTTGCAACACCGTCTTCAACAATACATTTAAGTCCGTTGTCAAGACTTCCGAGAATCATTTCTTTTGCATCTGTTCCCGCTCCTCTCATTGAATCGGTAACAAGTGCGATTCTGTCTGCACCTTTTATTTTATATACCATATTGAGAAGCTCTTTGGGGAGGTGGTGACCGTCGGCAATAAGCTCAACATTCATTCCCTCTATTATATATCCGCTTTCAATAACTCCTGGGATTCTGTATCCGCCAACTCTTACTATTGTAGACATAGCACTGTAAAAATGAGTAAGAAGATTAAAACCGTTTTCATAAGCGGTAACAACATCCTGATAGCTTGCGTTTGTATGAGCTATTGAAGCGAGTATTCCTTTGTCTTTTAAAAATGCACCGAATTCATCAGCGCCGGGAAGCTCAGGAGCCATACTCCATCTTAATATAGCACCGTTTGCCTCTTTGTATATATATTCATAATCTTCTTTTTTGGGGGATCTTATGTATCTCGGGTCCTGCGCGCCTGCCTGCTCCGGATTGAAATATGGACCTTCAAGATGAAGTCCTATAATATTCGCTCCGCCAAAATCCTCTTTTTTAACCTTGTTGAAAATTTCAAAGGATTTAACAAGCTCCTTGTTGTCGCAGGTTAAGGTAGTGGGAAGCATTGTGGTAGTACCGTGCTTTGAATGAGCGATTGCCGCTGTTTTGAAAGCTTCTTCAGTACCGTCCATAAAGTCTGCACCGCCGCCGCCGTGACAGTGAATATCTATAAAACCGGGTGCTAAATATTTGCCTTCGGCATTAATTTTTATACCTTCAAAAGATTCAGCCTCGGCATTTGTTCCAATATCGGTTATTTTTCCGTTTTCATATACTATATAACCGTTTTCTATGATTCTTTCAGGGGTGATAAGTTTTGCATTATAAATTAAATTCTTACTCATAAGTAAACCTCCAATAATTCATAATTGTATTATATTTTAAATAGTTTTCAAAGTCAACAGTATAAATTCAAAAGATTGAGAAAAAATAACAATTAAAGGAGTTGACTTTATGAAAGTAGAATTTAAAAACAGTCAGACAAGGCTTAACCTTATGAAAGCATTCGCAGGGGAAAGTCAGGCAAGAAACAGGTATACATTTGCCGCGGCGGCGGCACGCAAAGGAAAACAATATGTAATTGAGGGAATCTTTCTTTACACGGCAGGGCAGGAAAAAGAACATGCAGAAATATTCTTCAATCATTTAAAAGAGCTTGACGGAGAAAATATAAGCTTTGAGGGAAGCTATCCCGTAGAAACATACGGAGATATTTTAAAATCACTTAAAAACGCAAGTCATAATGAATATGAGGAATACGAAAATGTATATCCCGAGTTTGCCCGTGTTGCAGATGAAGAGGGTTTTTATTCAGTTTCGGCAAGCTTTAAACAGATAGCCGCAATCGAAAAAACTCACGGCGACCGGTTCAGAAAATATGCGGATAAAATCGATAAGGACAAAATGTATAAAAGCGATGTGGAAACAGAATGGCTTTGCCTTAATTGCGGACATATTTATACCGGCACTGCGGCAGTCGAGAAATGTCCTGTGTGCGATCACGATAAGGGATATTTTATAAGAATGGAATATTCACCTTATGAGAGTTGAGGTTAATAATATGAGTGTTGTAAAAATTGAATATGTAAGAGGACACGAAATAATAGATTCAAGAGGAAATCCTACTGTTTATTGCGAAATTATGTTTTCGGATGGCTCAACAGGCTATGCCTCTGTTCCGTCAGGTGCATCAACCGGAAAATTTGAAGCATGTGAATTAAGAGATAACGACAGCCGTTTCGGAGGTAAAGGAGTAAATAAGGCGGTGAATAACATAAACGAGGCAATTTCGGATGAAATTGTCGGAAGATGTGTTATGCCGCAAAATGAGCTTGATGCAATTCTTCTCGAGAGAGATGGTACCGAAAATAAATCAAGTCTGGGTGCAAATGCAATACTTGCTGTTTCTCTCGCTTATGCACGCGCCTTGGCAAACCTTCACGGACTTCCGCTTTATCGCTATATCGGAGGGATAAACGGCAATACAATGCCTGTTCCTATGATGAATATATTAAACGGCGGCGCCCATGCGGCAAATAATATAGATATACAGGAATTTATGATAATGCCGACAGGTGCAGAATGTATACACGAATCTGTGCGTATCGGATGCGATATATATAAAATGCTCGGGGAACTGTTAAAAAATAAGAACTTAAGCTGCGGTGTAGGTGATGAGGGCGGCTTTGCGCCTATGCTTTCTTCAGACGAAGAGGCTATTGAATTAATACTCGAAGCAACAGAAAAAGCAGGTTATTCAAATAAAGTAAAGCTGGCTCTTGATGCCGCAACAAGTGAATGGTATAAAGACGGAAAATATTACCTGCCTAAAAGAAAAAAAGAAATGACAAGCGACGAGCTTATCTCTTACTGGGAAAAACTTTCAGATAAATATCCCATATGTTCTCTTGAAGACGGACTTTCAGAAGATGACTGGGAGGGGTGGAAAAAGCTCACCGAAAAACTTGGAAACAGAATGAAGCTTGTCGGAGATGACTTGTTTGTAACAAATTCCGAAAGACTAAAAGAGGGAATTTCTAAAAAATGCGGAAACAGTATTCTTATAAAATTGAATCAGATAGGAACTTTAACCGAAACAATAAATACTGTTAATATGGCAGCTAAAAACGGATATTCTTCAATAATTTCTCATCGCTCGGGAGAAACCGAGGACTCATTTATCGCTGACCTTGCAGTTGGTCTTAATGCGGGGATGATAAAAACAGGTGCACCGCAAAGAAGTGACAGGTGTGCTAAATATAACAGACTTTTATTGATAGAAAGTGAAATATATAATATTTTGCTTTAACAACAAAGGGGGATGAAAAAAATCATCCCCCAGCGTGTCGATAAACCTACCGGCACGCTGGCAGACTGCGAAAAAGGAAGTTATATTTCGCGAAAATGAATGGAGACAGTACGATGGTACGGCAAGGCTCATTTTCGCGGAAAGCAAGAAAAGGTCAGGAAAACTCGATGTTTCCTGACCTTTAAAAATGTTATGTAAGCAACTAAGCTACACCTCACCACCGCTTTCAGCGGAGCATCTCTTC
>JAZOOC010000129.1:0-5221 GCA_045654825.1 Clostridia bacterium
TGCTAAACCGTCTGCACCTTATTCATTAAGTGAGAGAAGAGAGCTTGCCAAGTTTCCTGAGTTCAGTATTCAGTCGGTTATCGACGGGGAATTTATGAAAGATTTCGAAAGCTATGCAAAAGACCGTTTTCCGGGCAGAGATTTGATGAGAAAAATTAAAGCAGAGATAAACTACAAAATTTTCGGCAAAAAAGATAATAACGGAATTTTTACAGCCGATGGACATATATCAAAGCTTGATGATAATAAAAACGAAGATATGATGAACTATGCGGCAGAAAAATTTGAGTTTATTTATAATAATTATCTCAAAGATAAAAATACAAATGTTTATTTTTCAATAGTTCCCGATAAAAATTATGTGATTGCGAAAAAAAACGGTTATCCCTCTCTTGATTATGATGAATTTATAAGTGAAATGAGAGAGAAAACATCTTATATGGAATATATAGATATACGAGACCTGCTTGACAGTGAGGACTATTATTATACAGATACTCACTGGCGTCAGGAAAAAATAATTGATATAGCAAAAAGGCTTGCGGAGAAAATGGGAACAGAGCTTTTAGATGAATATGAAATAAATACTCTTGACCATCCCTTTAACGGAGTATATTCGGGACAGTTTGCGTTAGGCTATCCGTCAGACGAAATAAAATATCTTACTTCTCCTGCAATCAATAATACAGTTGTAAAATATTACGATACAGGTATCCCCAAAGAGGGAGATATGTATAATATGGAAAAAGCATACGGAAAAGACCCTTACGAAATGTTTCTTTCAGGCTCAACCCCTTTTGTAACTCTTGAAAATGATAATGCAAAAACAAATAAAGAGCTTGTAATTTTTAGAGATTCTTTTGGTGGAAGTCTTGCACCGCTCTTTACCGGGGCTTATAAAAAAATAACCGTAATTGATATAAGATATATTCAGAGCAGCTTTATCGGAAGCCTCGAAAATTTCGAAAATAAAGATGTGCTTTTTATATATAGTACCGCGCTTTTGAACAACAGTCTTGCGATGAAGTAGAAATTAAATGCTGAATTAATTGAAAACTGATAATGGAAAATGGAAAGTTAAGGTGTGCTTCGCACGAATTAGATTTCGTCGGCTTTGCCGACACCTTAATTTTCAATTATCAATTATACATTTTCAATTCAAAACCGCATTCCTTAGGTGTTTTACCTTAGGAATGCGGTTTTTATAGTTATTTCGCTAAATTTTCTCCGATTTCAAAAACATTTCCTGCGCCGACGGTTATAAACAGATCGTTTTCTTTTAAGGCTTCTTTCATATAATTTTCAATTTCCTCAAAGGATTTCATATAAACAGCATTTGGGATTTTATCGGCAAGGTCTTTTGAAGAAACGCCGAGGGTGTTTTTTTCGCGTGCCGCATAGATATCCGTAATTATAAGATTTTCAGCCTTTTTAAGAACAGCCGCGAAATCATCCATAAGTGCTTTTGTTCTTGTATAGGTATGGGGCTGAAAAACTACAAACAGACGGTTTTTTGAAACCTTTTCAACTGCGGATAAAAGCGCCGCGATTTCTGAAGGATGATGTGCATAATCGTCATAGATTTTCGCTTGGTTATATTCGCCTTTAAATTCAAACCGTCTTTCCGCTCCGGAAAAGGTTTTAAGTGCGGTTTTTGCCGCTTCGAAAGGAACGCCCGAAATATATGCTGCAGCAATTGCGGCTAACGAGTTATATACATTATGTTTTCCCGGTACCGAAAGACTGATATTTCCAAGATTCTCATTTTTATAATAAACATCGTAGGAATATCCGCCGTTTTCCTTCGGATTTACATTATCGGCATAAAAATCGTTGTTTTTATTAAGACCGAAAGTATAGAGCTTTTTATTTTTTAAGCCTGAAAGAATTTTGCAGTTTTCATCATCACCGTTATAAATAACCGTATCTGAGGTTAATTCCCCGAATTTGAAGAAAGCCTCTTTTATATGGTCAATGCCCGTAAAATAATCAAGATGGTCTGCCTCGATATTAAGTACAACAGATAATGCGGGATAGAATTTTAAAAAGCTTTCAACATATTCACAAGCTTCGCATACGAAAAATTCTTTTTCGCCGATAAGAAGATTTCCGCCAATAGATGCAAGGTTGCCTCCAACACTTACGGTAGGCTTTTTATCTCCTGCTACAAAAATCTCGGCAAGCATTGAGGTAGTGGTTGTTTTTCCGTGAGTTCCCGAAACATTTACGGGGCAGGAATACTGCTTCATCATTTCTCCCAAAAGCACACATCTCTCAATGGTAAGAAGCCCCATATCTCTTGCTTTTTTAAGCTCGGGATTATCTTCCTTTACTGCTGCGGTATATACTACAAGGTCGTAGTTTTTAATATTTTCTTCCGATTGGGGAATAAAAACTTCTATTCCTTTTTTCTCAAGCTCTTTAACATTTCCCGATTCGCTTATATCCGAGCCGGATACTTTATGGCCATCTGAAAATAACAGCTTTGCAAGTGAGCTCATACTCACTCCGCCAATACCGATAAAATGTATATGGGAAGATTTTTTACAAAGAACAGAAGATATATCCATTATTTATGCCTCTTTTCAATTAATCATATATTTATTATATTGTTTTCATACAATATTCATTCACGGGACATTCACTGCACAGAGGGTTTCTCGCTCTGCAGTAGGCTCTTCCGTGAAGAACAAGACGATGGCAGAAGAGAGATTTGTCCTTATGCGGTATAAATTTTGCGAGATCCTTTTCCACCTTGTATGGCTCGGTGTTTTTGGTAAAGCCCATTCTCTTTGAAAGTCTTTTTGCGTGGGTGTCTATAACGAGAGAGGGAGTATCGAAAACATCTCCCAGAACCACTCCGGCAGTTTTTCTTCCCACTCCTGCAAGGGAGGTAAGCTCCTGTAAAGTTTTCGGCACCTCACCGTTAAAATCAGAAACGATTTTTTTAGCACAGGCTATAATATTTTTCGCCTTACTTTTATAAAGACCTGCAGTTTTTATATCCTCGCAAAGCTCGTCGTAATCTGCATCTGCAAAAGCTTTGATGTCGGGATATTTTTTATAGAGAGTTTCGGTTATTATATTAACTCTTTTATCGGTGCATTGAGCGGCAAGAATTGTTGCAATTAAAAGCTCGTGCGGTTTTTTATATAAAAGAGAACAGCCTGCTTCGGGGTAAACTTTCTCAAGTATTTCATTAATTTTCAAATATCTGTCTAATTTTTTCATTATACCACCACAAATATTATAAAAAATATAAAAAGAATTGTCAACACGAAATTTAGTATTGTAAATTTCAAAATCTTATTGTATAATATAATAAATAATTGTTGAATTATCAAAGATAAAGGAGAATAAACATGAATTTTACTGATATTCTTTCAAAAGATTTTGAAGTAGCGGCAGCTATTGAAAAGGAAGTTGCAAGACAAAGAGGTAATATCGAGCTTATCGCATCTGAAAACTTTGTTTCGGAAGCTGTTCTTCAGGCTGTCGGCTCACCTCTTACAAATAAATATGCAGAGGGTTATCCCGGCAAAAGATATTACGGCGGATGCGAATGTGTTGATATAGTTGAAGATATTGCAAGAGAGCGCGCAAAGAAAATATTCGGCTGCGACCATGCTAATGTTCAGCCTCATTCAGGTGCTAATGCAAATACAGCAGTTTATTTTGCTATGCTTCAGCCCGGAGATACAATTTTAGGTATGAGCCTTGCAGAAGGCGGACACTTATCTCACGGAAGCCCTGTTAATATCAGTGGTAAATATTTCAATATCGTTCCCTACGGTGTTGACCCTGTAACTCACAGAATAGATTATGAAAAGGTAAGAGAGCTTGCATTAAAACACAAACCTAAATTAATCGTTTGCGGTGCAAGTGCTTATCCAAGAATTATAGATTTCCCGAAATTTTCTGAAATCGCAAAAGAGGTTGGTGCGTATCTTATGGTAGATATCGCTCATATTGCAGGTCTTGTTGCTGCAGGACTTCATCCAAACCCCGTTCCCTATGCAGATTTTGTTACAACTACCACTCACAAAACCTTAAGAGGTCCCAGAGGCGGTATGATAATGTGCAAAGAGGAATATGCAAAACAGATAGACAAGGCTATATTCCCCGGACTTCAGGGCGGACCTTTAATGCATGTTATTGCAGGTAAGGCTGTTTGTCTCGGAGAAGCTTTAACAGATGAGTTCAAAGCTTATCAGACTCAGATTGTTAAAAATGCTGCTGCTCTTGCTGAAGGCTTCCTTGCTGAAGGCTTTGACCTTGTTTCCGGCGGTACAGATAATCACCTTATGCTCGTTGACTTAAGAAAAATGGGTATTACAGGTAAGGATGCAGAAAAGAAACTTGATGAAGTTAATATCACAGTTAATAAAAATGCTATCCCCAACGACCCCGAAAGTCCATTTGTTACAAGCGGTATAAGAGTTGGTACTCCCGCAACAACCTCCAGAGGCTTCAAAGAAGAAGATATGAGAGTTATTGCTAAATTAATCAAGCTTGCAGTTACCGATTTTGATAACAGTAAGGATTATATAAGAGCAGAGGTAAAGGCACTTACAGACAAATATCCTCTCTATTGAGGATGTAAAAAAGTCCAGACCGCAAGAAAAGAACAAAACTGATATAATTTCAAAATTAATTTGAGATAAACAACAAAATATAGGTATAAAAACCGAGAATTTCGGTTTTTATGAAATTCAGTTTTTTCTTGCTACAAACAAACTTCACCTCTCGCTGTATACACATACAGCTTCGGGTACCCCCTGCGGGTTCAGTTTGTTCGTTCTGAATCTTTTTTCCAATCCTCAAACTTGACAGATGTAAAAAAGTCCAGTCATTAATAAAAAGCCAAGGGAATTTTTCCCTTGGCTTTTTTAATTAGGAGTTAGGAATTAGGAATGAAGGTGTCGGCAAAGCCGACGGATTAAATGCAGAATGCAGAACGCAGAATGCAAAATTAAGGTGTGCTTCGCACAAATTAAATGACAAATAGTTGACAAATAGGGACCGTCCCTAATGTCACTAATGTCAGCAAAGCCGACGGATTAAATTCAGAACGCAGAATGCAGAATGCAAAATTAAGGTGTGCTTCGCACGAATCAAATTGCATTGCTTTGCAATGTCACCTTATCGTTTGACAAAGGCAAACATATCGACTCATATTGGCTCTCCTTGTGTAAAGGGAGCTGTCAGCGAAGCTGACTGA
>JAZOOC010000130.1:0-5141 GCA_045654825.1 Clostridia bacterium
ATGAAAGAAGAATAATTCATACAGCACTTCAGGAATACGAAAGAATTAAAACATATTCAATCGGAAACGAGCCTAACCGTAAGCTTATAGTTGCATATAAATATGTTAACAAAGAAGCACAGGTTGAGGAAACAAACGAAGAAGCTTAATATTAAAAGGAGCTGTTTAAAAAGTTGATTGACTTTTTAAACAGCTTTTAGTTTATAGCCTTAACATTCTTTTTTATAAAAAAATCCCGCCAAGCCGTAACATTCCCATATAATAACCTGCGTAAGCAGGTGGGTACTCTCTCATTGCTTTACTGTTTCTCCTACAGCCATTATAAAATAATGGGGAGCATACAAACCACTCCGAAGTTAAGTTCCCTGTTATTATCTGTTGGTTAATATAAAAAGAATGAATACTAACTAAGCAGGTATTATTAACATGGTTTTATTATAACACAATTTAATTGAAATTACAACTAAAAATTTAAATTAACTTAAAATTCCTTTTTTTGCGTTCAAATCGAAGAGAAATATTGACTTTTTAACATATTTAATATACAATTATATATTGAGAAATTAACAAATGAGAAACGGCAGGAGCAGTTTATGGAAAATAACAGATTTAAAATTAAAGATGTTTTCGGCATCAATGTTTTTGATGATAATGTTATGAGCGATATGCTTCCGAAATCAATCTACAAGTCTCTTAAGAAAACAATTGAACAGGGCAAACCATTAGATGAGGTTGTGGCGGATGTTGTTGCCAATACAATGAAAAACTGGGCTGTTGAAAAAGGTGCAACTCATTTCACACATTGGTTTCAGCCTTTGAACGGAATTACCGCGGAAAAACATGATTCTTTTATGATGCCTACCAAAACGGGCTCGGTTGTTAACGAGCTTTCGGGTAAAAAGCTTATAAAAGGCGAATCAGACGCTTCTTCATTTCCATCCGGTGGAACCCGTGCTACTTTTGAGGCAAGAGGATATACTGTTTGGGATTGTACTTCGCCTGCATTTCTCAAAGAAGATAAATCGGGAGTAACACTTTGTATTCCTACCGCATTTTATTCCTATAACGGAGTAGCGCTTGATAATAAAACTCCTCTGCTTCGTTCGATGGAAGCTTTGTCAAAAGAAGCATTAAGAGTTCTTCGTGCTATGGGCAATACTACTTCAAGAAGAGTAATTGCATCTGTCGGAGCAGAACAGGAATATTTTCTTATAAAAACAGAGCATTATCAAAAAAGAAAAGACCTTATGTTCACCGGAAGAACACTTTTCGGTTCAAAACCTCCCAAGGGCGAAGAGATGGAAGACCATTATTATGGAGCATTGAAGGAACAGGTATCTGTTTTTATGAAAGAGCTTGATCTTGAACTTTGGAAAATGGGTGTATCTTCAAAAACAAAGCATAATGAGGTTGCTCCATCTCAGCATGAGCTTGCGCCTGTATATGCTACAGCAAATATCGCAGCAGACCATAACCAGATAATAATGGAAACTCTTAAAAAGGTCGCATTAAGACACGGATTTTCCTGTTTGCTTCACGAAAAACCCTTTGCCGGTATAAGCGGATCGGGTAAACATAATAACTGGTCAATTGTTACCGACGACGGTATAGGACTTCTTGAACCGGGTGCAACTCCGCAGGAGAATGCACAGTTCTTACTTTTCTTATGCGCGGTAATAAAAGCGGTTGATAAATATTCTGCACTTTTAAGAGCATCTGTTTCCAGTGCGGGAAATGACTGCAGACTTGGAGAAAACGAAGCTCCTCCCGCAGTGATTTCAATATTCTTAGGTTCTGAGCTTTCAGAAATTTTAGATTGCATAGAAAACGATCATTTAGACAGCTTTAAGAGTTGCAGAAACAAAATAGAGCTTGGAGTTTCTACTCTTCCGAGAATTCCACAGGATTCAACAGACAGAAACAGAACTTCTCCTTTTGCTTTCACAGGTAATAAATTTGAATTCAGAATGCTCGGTTCAAGTGCATCAATATCAACTCCTAATGTTATATTAAATACTGCCGTAGCAGATGTTTTAAGCGAAATTGCAGACAGACTTGAAAAAGCTAAAGATATAAAAAACGAAGTAAATTCAATCGTAAAAGAAATAATAAAAGAACACAAAAGAATTCTTTTCGATGGCAATGGCTATTCGGAAGAGTGGCTTAAAGAGGCTGAAAAAAGAGGACTTCCCTGTGCAAAAGATACTATCGAAGCATATAGTGCATACATACTTCCCGAAAGCATAGAATTGTTAAATAAACATAATGTTATGAATCCTACTGAAATTGAATCAAGATACGAGATATATCTTGATACCTATATCAAGGAAGTAAATATAGAAGCATTAACAATGCTTGACATAGCTAAAAAAGAAATAATTCCCGCAGTTATGAAATATTCGGGATTTATTGCAGATAATATCATAAAGCTTAAAGAAATAGAAGGCGCCGATATAAGCTATCAGACCTCTCTTTTAAAGAAATTAACAGAGAATATAACTTTAAGCGGAAATGCGGCTGAAAGACTGGAAAAAGCCGTAAACAAAGCTTCTGAAACAAAAACGGGAATGTATGATAAAGCTGTGGTATATAAAAGCAAGGTTATTCCTGCAATGGCAGACTTAAGAAAAATCTGTGATGTTTTAGAGGAACTTACAGATAAAGAATACTGGCCGATGCCAAGCTATTCCGACATACTGTTTTATTTATAATTTAAGGAGGATTTATCATGAAAAACGAAAATAATCCCGGCAATATAACCGTTTCGGCAAATGTAATAGCTACAATCGTAAAAAATGCAATAGCAGATATAGAGGGTGTTTCCAAAATTTTTGGTGACGAGCCTTCAAAAGCAACCGGATTTTTCAAGTTCAGAAAAACAGATGAAAACGGAGAAATCAGAGTAATTATAAAATCTCCCAAAGAAGTAGATGTAGAAATCCCTGTAGTTTTGAATTACGGTGCAAATATTATGGCAGTTTCCAAAGAAATTCAGGAAAAAGCAAAAGAAGCTGTAGAAACTGTTGCAGGAATGAATGTTAAAGATGTTGATATTATAGTTGAGCAAATCGCTATATAATTAGGAGAAACCTATGAAAAGACAAAAACTCAGAAGATATGCGTTTTTAATTTTATTCGGAATGTCTGTTTCCAAAGACTCGCCCGATGAGGCTATGGAAAACTATCTCGAAAGCTTTAAAGATGATTATCTCAAAGAAGATGGCGATTTTAAAGCCAAAGACCTTGAATTTGTAAAGAATACTGTTTGCGGAGTATATGAAAACAGAGAAAAAATTGACGAGGTTATAACCTCTTATTCAAAAGGGTATGATATTTCGAGAATTTCCCGCGTTGCTCTTGCAGCTTTAAGAATAAGCTTATTTGAGATAATGTTTTGCGAGGATATTCCCGACAGTGTTTCGGTAAACGAAGCAATAGAAATTGTTAAAGCTTATGAAGACGATAAAACAAAAAAATTTGTTAACGGTATTTTAGGAACATATCTTTCGGAGAAAAACAAATGAATCCGATAACCGTATCAGAAATCAATTCTTATATTAAAGCTTACCTTGACGGAAATCCTATGCTTAATAACCTCTTTGTAAGAGGTGAAATTTCTAATTTCAAGCACCATTCCTCCGGGCATTTATATATGAGTCTTAAGGACGAAAATTCGGTAATCAAAGCAGTAATGTTCAAATACAGCGCAATGTCTCTTCAGTTTGAGCCTGAAAACGGAATGAAGGTTATAGTTAACGCAAGACTTTCATCATACGAAAGAGACGGCATTTATCAGCTTTATATCAATGAAATGATTCCCGACGGAACGGGAAGCCTTCATATAAAATTTGAACAGCTTAAGGAAAAGCTTTCAAAAGAGGGACTCTTTGATTCGAAATTTAAAAAAGCAATCCCGCAATTTCCCGAGAAAATCGGTGTTGTCACATCTGCTACAGGTGCGGCAATTAAGGATATATTAAATATATTAAAAAGAAGATATCCGTTATGCGAGGTTATAGTTTATCCTGCACGCGTGCAGGGTGAGGGAGCGCATAAAACGATAATAGACGGAATTTTATATTTTGAAAAAATAAAAACCGATACAATCATTATCGGAAGAGGCGGCGGCTCTCAAGAAGATTTGTGGTGTTTTAACGAGGAAGAGCTTGCAAGAGTAATCTTTTCCTGTACTATACCCTTGATTTCCGCAGTAGGTCACGAAACCGACTATACTATATCCGATCTGGTTGCAGATTTAAGGGCGCCGACACCCTCTGCAGCGGCTGAACTTGCTGTTCCGTCAAAAGAAGAACTAAAAAAGTATCTTTTTGAGGCGAAAAAAAGACTTCAGGCAGGTATAAAAGGTAACTTTGAAAAGCAAAAACAAAAATTTGAGCTATTAAAAGGAGCGCGTGTGTTCCGCTCTCCAATGACAATAATCGAAACAAGAAGTCTGGAGCTTACTGCTCTTTCAGATAAGCTTCTTTCAAGATATGAAAAAATATTATCCTCTAAACGAGAAAGCTTTGAAAAGCTTGCGGCGGGTCTTGATGCATTAAGCCCTCTTAAAATTTTAAAAAGAGGATATGCCTTTGTAGAAAATGAAAATGATGAAATTGCAGACAGTATAACAAAAATAGAAGAGAAGGGTAATCTGTATCTCAATTTTTCAGATGGCAGGGCGGTCTGCAAAGTAACTGAAATAAAAGGCGGTAAAAATGGAAAAATTTGAAACTGATTTAAAAAAACTCGAAGAAATTGTAAAAAAGCTTGAGGGCGGAGATGTTAAGTTATCCGACTCTATGAAGCTTTTTGAAGATGGAGTTAAATTGACTGCTTCACTATCAGAAGCACTCGATAAAGCAGAAAGCAAAATAACAATACTTGCAGGTGGAAGCGATGAATAATTTTAAAGAGGCTTATAAAGAAAAAGTTGAGCTTATAGAAAAATATATAGAAAATGATTTTTCGGGTAAAGGCTTATCATATAAAACAGTTATAGATGCTTCTTTTTATGCAGTTGAGGGAAAGGGTAAAAGAATTCGTCCCGTGATGATGATGGCGGCATATGAGCTTTTTAAAGACGATACCGAAACAATTTTACCTTTCTGTGCTGCTATGGAATATATTCATAACTATTC
>JAZOOC010000131.1:0-12980 GCA_045654825.1 Clostridia bacterium
CCTTTTTCTTCCTGGGTTATAGCTTCGTTTAATATATACGAAATATCGTTTTCAATAAGTGCCTGCTTGAGCCTTTTTTTACCGGTGGGGTTGATTCTTTCGCCGATAATTACGGGAGCATCAAACGAAATGTCAACTGCATGGGAATATGAAGTTACAAAAGTATAGTTTTTTGGCTCAACAGGTTTTATAGGAAGATTTTTTAATCTGTTTACAGTTGCTCTTATATGTTCGGGAGTTGTTCCGCAGCATCCGCCTGCAACAGAAATTCCCTTCTTTAACATTTCTTCCATATCTTTTGCAAATTCTTCAGGGGTTACTTTAAAAACTGTTTTTCCGTTTTCAAAAACAGGGAGTCCCGCATTGGGATTTGCAACAAGGGGGAGGGAAGAGTATTTTGCAAATTCGTCTAAGAGCTTAAGCATTTGTTTTGGACCGAGTCCGCAGTTTAAACCAATTGCATCTGCACCGAGTCCCTCAACAACGCCTATTGCGGTTTTTATATCCGCACCGGTCAGAAGTCTTCCGTGTTCGTCAAAGGAAAGAGTTACAATAACGGGAAGAACAGAATTTTCCTTTGCAGCAAGAATTGCCGCTTTGGTTTCGTATATATCGCTCATTGTTTCAATAAGTATAAGGTCGGCATCAAGCCCCTCTTTTACCATTAAAGAAAAAGATTCATATGCTTTTTCAAAGGACAGATCACCCAATGGTTTAAGAAGTTTTCCTGACGGTCCTATATCAAGAGCCACATAAGAATTGTTATACTCTCTGGTTGCGGATTTAGCGATTTCTATACCCTTTTTAATTATTTCTGTGTATGAACATGAAGAGCCGAGTTTTATGGGATTTGCGCCAAATGTATTGGTTTTAATTATATTACATCCCGAAGAAAGATAACTCTTATGTATCTTTTCTATAAGCTCGGGATTATTTATATTGTAAAGCTCGGGCAAGCCACCTGCGGGCATACCTTCAGCCTGAAGAAGTGTGCCCATACCTCCGTCGAAAAACAGAAGCTCTTTTCCAAGTTTGTTTTTAAAACTCATAACTATCTCTCCCTATATTCGCAGTCTGAATTTTTGCAGTCTGCACATTTATTGATACTGCATTCTTCTTTATCTGAAAGACCCAATACAGCGGTAACTGATTTTTCGGGAACCATCATAAGACCGTCTGTAAGAGTTATTCCTATGCGTTTAGAGGCATCTAAACTGTCAAGTATATATTTTTGATGTTCTATATTAAAATCGCCATAGCCGGGGCTGAAACGAGTTTTAAAGAACATTTTGCCTTTGTCGAAATTTGCCATAGCATTATCGCAGTATTCTTCGATATATTTGGTTGCCACAGCTTGTGCTATTGCGGCATTTGAAATATCGATAGCTGAATATTTTCTTATGATCATATCTGCTTCGGGGCCTAATGTTGCCGCAAACAGAAAAAAGCGACTGCAATCCGAAAGATGGGAAGATAAAGACCTGGAATTAAATACATCAATATTATCAATTTCAAGAAATACCGATTTTGGACGGCACTTTTTAATCAATTCATTTTGAATGAATCTGATTTTTTCTTCAAGCTCAAAAGAGATGTTTTCATTTTTAATTCCTAAATATCTTAAAACTTCTTTCATATAAAACTCCGTTAATTCAAAGAAAAAAGACGGAACTTCGAGAAATTCCGTCTTAAATATGTACGTGATTATTCACAGTCTTTTAATTTCTCGTAAACATCGCCTACTGTTTTAATTTCTTCGGCTTCTTCGTCAGAAATTTCCATCATGAATTCATCGGAAAATGCCATAAGAAGTTCAACGAGGTCGAGAGAATCTGCAGCTAAGTCATCAACAAAGGAGCTTTCTAAAGTGATGTCGTTTTCGTTGATTCCTAATTGTTCGGAAATGATTTCTTTAATTTTGTCTAACATAAATCCTCCTAATTTAAGCTAATTGATACTAAAACATATTAATATACTTTTAACTGTATGTCAATAGTTTTTTCAAAGTCCGCTTTTTATATCTTCAATAACATTTTGTTTTATGTATTTTTCAGCCTGCATGATTGAACTTGTTATAGCTCTTGCATCTGAACTTCCGTGAGCTTTTATAACAGCTTTTTCAACACCTACAATAGGTGCTCCGCCATAAGCCTTATAGTCAAATTTTGCCTTGAAAGAAGAAATTTCAGACATAACACCCAAAGCAGCAAGCTTTGTTTTTAAATTCTTTGAAAATATAGCTTTAATTTCAGTCATAAAAGCTTTTGCTGTTCCCTCAAGGGTTTTTAAAACGATATTTCCTGTCCAACCGTCGCAGACAATAACATCACAGCCGCCTTTTAATATATTTCTTATTTCAAAATTACCTACAAAGTTTAAGTCTTCGGTGTTTTTTAGAAGCTCATATGCTTCAACAACTGTATCTGTTCCTTTTGTTGCTTCTTCGCCAATGTTTACAAGACCGACTCTTGGATTTTTTGTTCCGAAAAGCTTTTCGGAATATGCACAACCCATTTTTGCAAGCTGGGGGTAGCACTCTGCACGAAGAGATACATTGGCACCGGTATCGAGAAGAACAAGCGGACCCGTTTCGGTAGGGAAAACGGTTATAATAGCCGCTCTTTTAATTCCTTTTATTCTCTTTACTATTAATGTAGCACCTGCGAAAACCGCACCTGTATTACCTGCGCTTATAAAACCGTCGGCAAGACCTTCCTTAAGAGCAGTAAGACCAACTACGATTGAAGAATCTTTTTTCTTTCTGAGCGCCTCAACCGGCTCGTCATCTCCCTCAATTTTTGTTTCTGCGTGGAGAATAGAAATTCTTTCGCTTTCGGGAAGTGATAAAGCCTTTATTCTTTCCTTTAATATATTTTCATTTCCGCAGATAATGAAATCTGTTTCTGATTTTTCAAGAGAGTTATATACACCCTTAATAATTTCGTCGGGAGCATTATCTCCGCCAAAACCGTCAATAATAAGTTTCAAAAATATCAACTCTTTCTATATACTATACTAATATAATAATTTATATTAATTAAGATGTCAAGTTAAGATTTTTTCTTGTTTAAAATATATATCATAACAACAAAGGATATCAAAGATACCGCCATCCAGGAATAAAACATAATATTGTATCCCGAATTTTCAATAAGAAGTCCGTATATTACAGAGCTTATTCCTGCACCGCCGTATGTAGCAAAATCCATTATACCGCTTACAGATGCAACATTGTTTGAAGCAGTAAATCTTAAAGGATATATTGAAAGCATAGATGTGTTTATTACCGATATAAATGCGTAGATAAGGCTTAAAAGCAATGCGGCTATAAGGGGTGATGAGATGAAATCAAGTGCAAGCAATAATGAAAGCGCTGAGCAGATAAGAAAAGAATATAAAGAAACTCTGTGTTCATTATCCTTTGCTAACTTAAGAATTGCGGGATAAATTGTTCTTCCTATAAAACCGATAGCGGGTATAAATAATACAAAATAAGCGCTTTCAGACAAATTTATTAAAAATCTTTCAGTGAAGTAAAGCACCATCCATAAGCTTATATTGTCTTTTATAACTCCGTGAAGAGCGGCTGGAATAAGAAGAGTGGTTATTTCTTTGTTTTTAAAAACAGAGATAAAAGACTTACTTTCGTTTTTTTCTGCCTCAATAGGTTTAACCTTTAAAGTGAGCGAGAATAGAAGCGGAGCGGCTATAAGAGGTAAACAACCGGGAATGAAGAATGCCGCCGCAACATTTATATTTTCAACAAGATATGAGCTTAAAATAATACCTGCAATATTTCCGGTGGCAACCGAGGTAACAAGAAGAGTAGTTCTCTTTTTTGCTGTTACCGGTTCAAAAGCAGAAACTATAACTCTGAGTAAAGAACTCCATAGCATAGACTGCGCGAAAGCATTTATTCCCCACAGAATATAGAGTATGTAAACAGGGGGGAATAAACCGAATAAAACATTGGAAATTCCGGTAAGAGCAAGCCCTGTTGTAATCATAATATAGGGAGCAACGCGGTCACTTATAAAACCGTTAATCAGTCTGCCCGATGCATATACTATTGAAAATATGCTTCCCATAATTCCGATTTGAGCCGCATTTAATAAAAACGAAGCCTTTAATTCGGGGGTGGCAACCGAAAGGTTAAGCCGTGCAGCATATATTGCGGTATATGCAATATAGCACATAATAAACATTAAATTTTTCTTTGCGTTTTTCATGACCATTCTCCTATGAAGCAAAATTTCCTTAATTAGTATACATCAAGCTGTTTGATAAGTCAAGTTAATTGGCTTGGCGTTTTCGAGTAACCCAAAACCAAAGTTTTGGCTCAGTTTGTCAATTTTATCCCCTTAGAAACAGAGGGGGTTTAAAAAAGTTCACTTTGACTTTTTAAACACCCTCTGTTTTATAGTTTGTAAATTTGTATTCTGAATTTAGCGGGTGTTATACCCTCTATTGTTTTAAATGCTTTTATAAGGGAAGAAGAACTGTTGTACTGCATTATATCTGAAATATTTTCCAGTGAGAGATCCGGATTGGCAAGAAGAGCCTTGATTTTTTTAACTCTTGCGTATTTCAAATACATTCCGGGACTTATTTTCATAGCACTGTTAAATAATCTTTCAAGCTGCCTTTTTGAAATATGAATATGATTTGCTACATCTTCAACAGTTAAAGTTGCCGATATATTTTTATTTATATATTTAACAGCAGAGTCAAGGCGGTTATCGTTGAATTCCTTATCGTTCATTGCCTGTATATTCTCTGTTGCATGAAGAAAGGCATCAAGAACATAATTCCCGAAAGAAAACAAAAGAAGATCATTATAGAATGAGCGTTTTTCATACTGATCCAATCTTAAAATTCTGTGGATATCCTGAATGAGAAATTTGTTGGAATTTATCAACTGCGGTTCTTTTAATTTCGTTGATGCATTACGGTAAAAAGACTCTTTATCGTTGCTTTTTGCAGTGAATAAAAATTGTGTGGATATTTTTGTAGATTCAGAATTTTCTTCTTCTATGCGATGCTTTGTATACGGCGGAATAAGTAAAAATTTATTCTTGTTGATGGTTATTGTTTTGTTTAACTGGGGAAAAGAGTAACTGTAATTTCCTTTAGAGCAGAAAATAAGCTCATATTCGGGATGGCTGTGAATAGAGGAAATTCTGCCCGGACTGGAATGATTAGCTGTAATATGAATAGCCTCAATCAAAACATTTGCATTTTCAAATATAAGTTTGTTTTTGAATGAACTTTGAAAATAAGTTGTATTAAACATAAAGCTCCCTTCCTATACAGAAAATATCTGTTAATGAACTGAAAATATTATACTAAATGCGACTTGTTAAATCAATAAAATCAACGCATATTGTCGTGTAACTGAAATTTATTGTCATTTCATAGAATTGATAATATTCCGTTGCGGGTGTATTATATAATTAGTTTTATTGAACACTGTTAAAGCGTTTGTCACAAAAAATGGAGGAATTATTATGAAAGAATTAAACCTAAATGAACTTTCAATTGAACAGAAAATAGGTCAGCTTCTTGTTGTAAGAGGTTATCTCGATGAGCAGGATAAAGCCGAA
This sequence comes from Clostridia bacterium, assembly GCA_045654825.1. GTDB lineage: Bacteria > Bacillota > Clostridia > UMGS1840 > HGM11507 > JAZQFU01. The sequence continues at coordinate 5,604 of JAZOOC010000131.1, forward strand.
ATCTATGAAATGATAAAAGAGAAGAAGGTCGGTGGAGTTCAGGTGCCCTGCGGTTCAGAAAGTGCCGAAGAAATTAAAAGAATAAAAGAGCTTGCAGATTATCCGATACTCATCTGTTCGGATATGGAATCAGGTTTTCCGATAGGCAAATGTAAGATTCCTTCGATTATGGCGCTCGCAACCTTAAATGATGAAGAGATTGCATACCAGTTCGGATGTGCAACTGCAATAGAAGCAAAAAAAGAGGGATATAACACAGTATGGGCACCCAATGTTGATATGGTTATGGGAAATGCCCGTTGCCGTGTAACAAGAACATTCGGCTCAGACCCTCATTATGTTGCTAAAATGACAGCGGCTATTTTAAGAGGCTATACCGATAACGGAATGTTTGCAACAATGAAGCATTTCCCGGGTGGTCGCGATATAACGGTAGATACTCACATGGAAGAAGGTCTTTCCTGGCTTACTGAAGAAGATATTTTAAAAACAGATATTTTACCATATCTTGCGGGAATGAAAGAAGGAACATTAAGCGGTGTTATGACAAAGCATGTTGTTTATCCTAATATTGATCCCGAATATCCTGCAAGCCTTTCCAAAAAGCTGATTTCAATTTTGAGAAATGCAGGCTACGATGGTCTTATAAAAACAGACTCATTTGCAATGATGGGTATTTTAAATAAATATAGTGAAGATAAAGTATATGGTATAGCTATTAATGCAGGTATCGATATGATTCTTCCGAATTACCGTGTTCCGTTCAGACAGTCTTATGAATATCTTCTGAATTGCTATAAAGAGGGAATGTTTACCGAAGAGAGAGTAAACGAAGCAGTTGAAAGAGTTATCAGAGCGCAGAGAGTTACAATGAAGCCTGCAAGCTATGATGAAGTCCCCGAATATATCAAAGCAGCTATAAAGAAAGTAAACGAAGAGGGAATATGTGTTATAAAAGACGACGATGTTCCTTTTGTGCTTGAAGCGGGCAAAAAGCGTCTGTTTGTTATGCTTACAGAAAATCTTTATGATAATTCAAGCTTCGAAGTGAGAGAATGGGCGGAAGCCTCAGACGGAAATGATGAAAAAATTAAAAAACAGGTTGAAAAAATCAAAGCTGAATTTCCCGACGATAAAGTACTTACAATTAATGTATATCCCCATCGTAAACAGATAGAAAATGTATGCTTCGAAAGTACAAAAGTTGATGAAGTTGTATTTATAACCTTTAACGAGGGCGGAGCATATGCCGGAACTGAAGATTTAAGTGATAAAATCATTAATCTTATGATCGCAATCAAGGATAAGCTTTCTACTATTATTCATTTTGGCAATCCTTATGCAGCAGCGGCAACTCCTCATTTTAAAAGAGTAATCTTAAACTTTGGTCCTGTAAATCTTGATCCTGCACTTTCGGTATTAACAGGAAAAAAAGAAATAACAGGAAAATTACCGATTGATATTAAGTTTAATTAATGAGGAAATGACAGTTTTGTTAATCAAGCCCGAATTTCATTGATTGTCGCGAAACGACAATTAGTTGTCATTCAATTGCATTGTTTTGTTTTTGTTGATGTTGTAAAATAGAAATGTAATGAATATTTGTTTCTTTGGCAAAATACAACAAAGCTTGTATTTGCCTTGTTTCAAATTTCAAATTGCGCGGTAAGACCGGCGCGGATATTATATAAATGAAAGGATGAAAAAAATGAAAAAGGCAATCTCATTGTTTATTGTGTTATCAATGGTGCTTATGTCTTTAACAGGCATAACTCTCGTTGGAAGCGCAGAGGGGAACACTACCGTAACAATCGGTGATGTAACCTACGAAAAAATTTCATCGGCTGCTGAATTTTATGATAAAATCAGCGCAAATACAGCGGGTAATTTTGCACTTGTTGCAGATTTTACCTTAGACAGCACATTTACTCCTTTTGAAAGCTTTTCAGGCTCACTTGTTGGTGTAAATGATGACGGTATCTATGAAACAAGAACTGTAACTGTTAATGCTTCCGGTAAAGCTGCCGGCTTGTTTCTAACCATCAGCGGTGCTAAGATTAAATATATCAAGCTTGCAGGTAAGGTTGATGATAGCAAAGTTCAATATACCGGCGGGTTTGCAAGCCAGTGCACCGGTGCGAAAAGTATATTTGAAAATTGTGAAAACAATGCCAGAGTTTATGCTTCGGGTGGCTATGGTGCTGCCGGTACTGCGGGATTTGTTGCTTACTTAGCAGATGGTTCTTCAGGTATTGAATTTGTTAATTGTGTTAACAGCGGCAGTGTAACTTTTAACAGAACAGATAAAGCAGGTTATACAGCAGGTTTTGTTGGAACTACTCCTTCTTCAAATATTCCCATAACACTTACTCAGTGTGTTAATACCGGAAAAATTACAGGTAATTCAAATGTAGCCGGATTGGTTGGGGGATTCAGAGCTGTCACAGTAACCTCCTGTGCTAACAGAGGCGAAATTTCTGGTGTGGCAAGTATTGCCGGATTAATTGCTACTGCTGTTAGTGATTCATCTTATCCTGAAATTAAAGCATCTTATAATATGGGTAATATAACAGCAAGCAACGGTGTTGCAGGCGGCTTATCAGCTACTACAAAAAAAAGAGTAACCATAACTGATTGTTATAACATCGGAACAGTAAGCGGTTCTACTGTAGGTAAGCTTTCCGGAACACCCGATAATTCAAGAATCTATACTTCTTACGATGCTTCCGAAACATCAGCCGTTCTTTCCAATGCAACAGTTTTAGCTTATACTGACTGTTATTATCTTTCTGAAAATAAAGCTTCGGATGAACAAGGGTTAACAACTGATGGCAGCAAGGATAATACAACAGCTTTAACTTCAACAGAAATGACAGTTGCTGCTAACTTTGCCGGTTTCAGTTTTTATGATGAAACTGAAAATCCTGATGGTGTATGGGTGTATGACGGATTGTATCTATATCCTCAGATAAAAGGAAATACACAGCCTTTCGAGGTTTCACAACTTGAAACTCCCGTTGCAGAAGTTTCTTATGTTGAAGCAACAGACAGCTATGTTGTTAACTGGAATGAGATTACAGACAGTACCGGATATACTTTAAAAGTAACAGTCGGCGAAGCAGAAAAAACATATTCGATAACAGGAAATGCTTTTGAAGTTCCTGCTGAATTAATGAACGGCATATATCCCGCAGAGCTTATTGCACTTTCCGAATATGGCGAAGAGGGGAATTCATTACCTTGCAATTTCACTTTAAACACAAGCTTTGCAAATTTTGAAGCTCCTTATATAATCAAAAATACAAGACATTTTCAGAATATAGAAAATGATAAAGCAGCAGAATATCATCTTGTTTCTGATATAGCACTTGACCAGGTTAATGGCGGATATACAGCAATATCCGGATTTGCAGGAAAGCTTATCGGTTATAATGCGGATAATACTGCTGAAGAAATGAGAACTGTTGATGTATATGTTGATACATCACTTGAACAGAATGGAAATGCAGCGGGATTATTTGCTTTAGTTGGTGCAGCAACTATCAAAAATATTAATACAACAGGTTCTGTAACTGCTACCGGTGGAAGTAAAACTTATGCAGCTGGCTTTGTTGGTACTGCATCTACCGGTGCTGCTACATTTATAAATTGTATAAATGGAGCAGAGGTTAAAGCTACCAACATTACTAATACAGGCGGTATTATCGGTTGGTCAAACGGTGGCACACCGAAATTCCAGTATTGTAAAAATACTGCGGACATCATCTCTAATGGTACAGCAGCTGGAGGTATTGCCGGTTATATAAAAAATACTTCTGTAACTGAATATTGTTCGAATGAAGGTAATGTAGAAGCAGCACAGGATGTAGGCGGAATTATTGGTTCAAGATACTCCGGCGGTGGAAGTCATACTGTTAAGTATTCCTTTAATTCGGGTAATTTGAAAGCAAAAGGCAGTTCTGAGAATAATATAGGCGGTATTGTGGGTCGCTCTAATAATGCAACAATAACTGATTGTTATAGTAACGGCGATATAACATATACCGTTGCTGCACCAAGTGCAGGTAAAATTTTAGGTAAAGCAGATGCAACAGCAACAATAACAAATTGTTATAGTGCGAGTGTAGGAAAACTTTCTTTTGTAGGCGGAGCAGCTTCGCTAACAGCAACGAATTGCTTCTATCTTGCAGAACCGGGAGAAACAAGCACAGTTGCAGGTGTAATTCCTTTAACAGCTGATCAGATGAAAATTCAGGGAAACTTTGGAGCATTTGATTTCAATAGTACTTGGGAATTTGTAGCAGACGGAACATATAAATATCCTCAGCTTAAAAATAACAATCATCCTTTGGAATATGAAAAAATAGCAGCTCCTGCAAGTCATAAGTCAGCAGCTTCATATAACGATGATTCTTATAATCTCTCCTGGGATTATGTTCCTGATAATGCAGGTTATAAAATTACAGTAACAAACAAAGATGGAGCAGTAGTTGTTGATGAAACTGTAAATGCTAATGAATATACATTCAGCGGTAATTTATTAAATGATTTCTATACTGTTTCTATCGTAACCCTTTCTTCTTATGGAGAAAATTATAATTCAGATGCTTATGAATTAGCATTCAATACCTGCTTTGCAGGCGGAAATGGTGTTGCCGGTGATGAATATATTATTAAAACCGCAAGACAGTTCCAGAATATTGAAAAAGCTGCATCAGCAGAATATCGTCTTGTTTCTGATATAGCACTTGACCAGGTTAATGGCGGATATACAGCAATATCCGGATTTACAGGAAAGCTTATCGGTTATAACAAAGAAGGAACAAATGAAGAAATAAGAACAATAGATGTTAATTCTAATACTGCAGTTGGTGTATTTGTAACGGTATCAGCGGCAACAATCAAAAATATTAAAACAACAGGTAAAGTGACCGGCGATGCTGATTATGGTGCTGCTTTGGTTGGATATGCTGATGGTGCTACATACTTTGCTAATTGTCATAATGAAGCCGGAGTAACAATTTCAAGCGGTATGGCAGGCGGTATACTTGGTGATTCAAACGGCGGTAATATGCAATTTGAATTGTGTTCCAATACTGCATCTGTAACCGGTTCGAACTCTGTCGGAGGTATTGCCGGAAGAGTAAGAAATCTTAGTAAAGCAGAAAAATGCTTTAACAGCGGAAATATATCCGGTGAGCAATATATCGGCGGTATAATTGGTTATACCAGCAAAAATGCCGTATCTGTTAATTCATGTTTCAATACAGGTTCATTAAAAGCAAGAAGTGAAACTAGAAACTACATCGGCGGTATCTATGGATGTTGTGTAGGCAGTTTAACTATTTCTGATTGTTATAATATAGGCGATTTTACAACTTCAGCAACAACCCCGACAGTCGGAGAAATTTATGGTGATGCAGGCACAATAGCTGCATCAGACTGCTTCTACCTTGCCGAACCGGGTGAAGTAAGCACAGTTGCAGGGGTAACTGCTTTAACAGATGCTCAGATGAAATCACAGGCAAGCTTTACAACATTCGACTTCACATCTGTATGGACAATGAATGAAGAAAATGCAGCAGCAATCAAATACTATTATCCTCAGCTTCAGAATAATATATATGTTCCCGTAATAGATATGGGAGACGGCTCACAGGCAAGACCTTATCTTATCTATACTGTAGAAGATTACAATAGAGTTATGGCATCTGCTTCTGAATCTTTCGCATATTTTAAATTAATGGAAGATATTGTTATCGGAACAGAAGAAGCTCCTTATACACCGGTTGACTTTAACGGTGACTTTAACGGTAACAATAAATCAATAGCATACTATATTAAAGACGCAGGAAATAACGCAGGCTTATTTGCAGCAATTGCAGCAAACAGCAAGGTTTATAATTTAACCGTTAACGGAAAAATCGATTCTTCGGCTACATTATATGCCGGCGGTGTTGCAGGCTTCGCAAATAGTGCAGCTGAATTTGCAAATATCGTAAGTAATGTTAATATTACCATATCTGCAGATAACTCATATTCAGGCGGTGTTCTTGGTTTTACAAACAATAATGTTAAATTTACAGACTGCGAATTTAACGGAAGCATAAACGGCGGTTATTACGCAGGCGGTATTCTCGGATATCTTAACGGTGGTTCAGCAACAATAACCGGTTGTGTAAATAATGCAGAAAAAGTAAATGCTACTTACGCAGGCGGTATTGCAGGTCATGTCCGCGGTTCAGCAATAAAAGATTGTATAAATAACGGCTATGTTGTATCAGGTACTTCTGCCGGCGGTATTGTTGGTCTTTTAATAAAAAATAATCACACTATCAGCAATTGTGTAAATAACGGAATAATTGAAAACACCAATTCAAACGGAAGATATGCAGGCGGTATTGTAGGCAGAAGCGATACAGAAAATACGCTTAAAATACTCGATTCTATCAACAATGGTGTGGTTACTACAGCTGCAGGCGAATGGGGTCACGGATTTATAGGCGATGCAACCAAAGGTACAAATATCATTTCCGGTTGCTATAATCTCGGACCTGTATTCTCTGCAGGAGAATATGTTGTAAGACCTTTTGCAGAAAATTCTGAATTAGTTCAGATTAAAACCGATGCAGATACTTATGTTGAGGATGAAGAAACTAAGAACTACAAAACCAGCTATTATCTTGCAGCAGATGTTGAAAAAGATGATGACGCAATTGCAGCAACAGAAGCATTAACAAAAGAATCTATAGGTGATAAAGCAGTTGATTTCTATCTTGTAACTGTAGCAGAAAATGAAAACGGTAAAATTACATCCGAAGGTGCAAGCTTCTATGTAAAAGCAGGTAGCGAGCTTAAATTCACAGTTACTGAAATGGGCGATTATAATAATGTTTCCGCAACTGCAACTGCAGGAGAAATTTTCGTTGAAAAATACAAATACGACAAATCCTATGTATATTATACCGTAGCCAATGCAGACGCAACCGTTACAATAGCTCTTGAAATTCCTGCATTCGATACAGTTGAAGCACCCAAGGCTTATGAAGGTGATATTAAATTTGACGATATTGCACTTTTAAGAAGAGGAGTATACGGCGAAAAAGTAACAAACGACTATGCAGAAATTATAGTTGCAGAGTTTATGGGCGGACTTTCAGCTGAAGGTGCAGAATACGGCTTTGTTGTTGCAACAGATGAAGCTTTTGAAAATATAGTAAATTACTATAAAGTTGAATCCCGCGGTGAAAATACTGCTTATCAGGGCGGTGTTCTCCTCCACGGTAAAAATGATACAACAACATATTATATCAAAGGATATTATAAAGCCGACAGCACTTCTGAACCGGTGTTCAGCGGAAAAGCAACAAGCTTTAC
>JAZOOC010000132.1:0-6419 GCA_045654825.1 Clostridia bacterium
AATTCCTACAGCAGCACCAAAGGTATCGTTTTCTCTGATTCCTATTTTCAGTGCACCGTAACCGCCCATTGAATTCCCTGCGATAAACGTATCTTCGCGTTTATCTGATATATTGAAAAATTCTCTTGCAATTGAAAGAACTTCTTTTGCGATATATGTATAATATTTACCACCATATTTCATATCAGTATAAAAACTTCTGTCTGCATCCGGCATTATAACAGCTATTCCATATTCGGTTGCATATCGTTCGATAGAAGTCCTTCTCAGCCAAATACTCTCATCATCCGAAAGCCCATGCAAAAGCAATAAGCATTTGAATTTTCCGTCTTTACAACTGTTTTCCATGCCAATTTGTCCTGCGGTTTCTTTTTGAGGAAGAACCACATATATTGTGCTGCACTTTTCTAAACTTCTTGAAAAAAAATCACATTTTATTAAAGCCATAAAAACCTCTCCATAATAACAGGGGTAGATTCCTACCCCTGACACAATTATTTTTTTATTTTATTGCATATCATAACGAGCCTGTGCTGCATTTTGTGCTGCTAAAGTCTCTGCTACTCCTGCATTCTCCATTTCTTTCAAAAATGCATTCCAGTCTGATTCACCGCTATTTTCTGACAAGATATACTTAACGGCAAATTCTTCGCCAATCTTTCTTAATTTCACATCGTTTTCAGTAATAAGATCTTTTTCTTCCTGAGTATAAGTAAGTTGTGGCAATTCAGGGAGATAACCATCTTCTTTGCCATTCATCAAATCCTGTGCTTCCTGATTCTTTTCTGTATAATTGAAGTAAAGGGATCTGCGATCGTATCTTCTGCTCAACCCAGCAAGACACATTCCATATTTTTCCTCTAAATCCTTGATAGTAATATTTAATCCATCATCAAATCCGATATATTCAGCATGTGTTTTATCTGCATTCCAGTTAAATGTAACTCCTTCAATACCACATGTCATTAATTCAGCACCGCTTTCGCTCAAAAGATAGTCATTAATCTTTAATGCCAATTCACTATCTTTGTTATTTGTCACGGCAACAGCACCCGTTACAGGCGATAATGTTATAACCTTCTGCAAGGGACCTATTGGATTTCCAAATCTTAAATCGTATCCGGGAACAGTGTCTTTTGCTTGCTCATAAAACATATCCATTCTATCAATCCAATCGAATGTGATAAATGCTTTATCTGCCTGTGTCATTTTTGAAGTCCATGTTGCCTGTGTCGCAGTTAAGAATTCAGGATCTATTAATCCCTCGTTATATAATTTCTTAATATAATCCAGGAATTCTTTAAACTTGGGACTCATCGAGGAATACTCCCACTTTTTATTTTCAAAATCATAGTTCATTCCCGGCCATTCCTGTATTCCCCAGCTTGCAGAAATCTGATTAAAAAACTTAGTTTGCGATTTAGAAACCATAGGTGAAGAACCCGGGTAAAGTTCCTTTAATTTTTTTAATACCTGATAAAAGCTTTCCGGATCGTCCCACATTTCAATTCCATGTTTATCGAAGATATCTTTACGATATAATACACCATGATTGACATCACGATTAATACCATAAGAGGGATATAAGTACAAAGCACCATTGGAAGCTTTCCAGCTTTTCATAACTTTTTCAGTTCCGCGGTCCGCTGCCTCATCAATAAAAATTCTTTTAAAATTAGGAAGCTTGTCAACATAATCAAGTACATTTGCAAACGCGCCCTGCATCCCTATATCATTTAACTCTTCGGTATCTAATCCGCCGGCAAAAACATTTGGCATATTATTTTTTGAAGCTATTAAAGTCTTAACTTTATCACTCATAGCCGCGCTGGTTATTTCCAAAACTTCAATTTTAGCGCCCGTTCTTCTTGAAAGTTCCTTTATAACAACACTATCAGTCATACCGGTATTATTGGATTCTGTTATAAAAGTAATTTTTGTTCCTTTTTTATCAAAAGGAAGTTTTAAACCACCAGCATCCGCTTCAAATTGTTTAATTTCACTTTTTGTCATAGTTCCGACATCGTTTATGACTTCTGTTTTGCATCCCGAAAGCAATAAGCTGATCATAATTGCAGCCAAAATTAAAGAAATTAATCTTTTTTTCATGATAATTACCTCTCTTGTTTTAATATAATATGGTATAGTTTTTTATTTTTTTGCAATTGTTATTTTACCGGTTGTTTCTTCCCAGTTCACAGACATATCTAAATTTTCCATTAAAACTCTTAACGGCAAGATAGTTCTTCCGTTTACAACTTTTACAGCCGACGGCAATTTAATTTTTTCATCGTTTATTGTCATTTCATCACTGTTAAGCTGCAAATTCACAACCTTATCATTCAACTTAAATTCGGCTTTTTTGCTTTCATCGTCATATGATACATGTCCATTGAACGCTTCGGCAACAAATCTTAACGGAATCATAGTCGAATCATTTTCTATATACGGAACTGCATCCAGCTGAATTTCTTTATCGTTAATATATGCAACATCATTTCCGATCTGCAATTTAACCTGATTTATAATTATATCATCGCTGTCATATCCGGAATATTTCCAGGTTCCCGTAAAGTCGCTGTAATAAATATTCGACAGAAAATCTTTTGCAATAAATATACTCGAACTGTTTCTTAAGATTTCAATTTCCATCGTTACAGGATTAACCCTGAAAAACTTACCGGTAGTATTACCATACATATATCCGTCATTTCCGGCAATAAGCTGTGCGCCGTACAGTCTGGGATTAGCATGTGTAACTGCTGAAAAGTTTATTTCAGGAAAATCTTCATGGGCATATTCAATTTCGTCAGTTTCGGGATTATACTTAAACAAAACGCCTTCTGCCATTCCCCATATTTTGCCATCCGGACCTACTTCAACCGTTGTTATAGTTCTCTTTCCTTCTGCTATCACAGTTTCAAACAATTTAGTTCTGGATGCTACATCAAATGCAAAAAACTTTGCATCTTCCGTGGTAGGAACAGCACCTATTCCGCCCCACACAGTTGTACCGCCATACAAAATACCATCTTTATAGGTAAGTGATGTGATTGCCTGATCCTGCACTACATTTCTCATAACAAAGGGAAACTCCTCTGTTTCGGGATCGTAAATTGCAATAGCTCCCCCCAACTTACCATATTCCGGAACCGTGCCTATAAACAATAGTCCATCACCGGAAGCAGAACCGAAAGGACGATCCTGCTCATACACAGGTCCTAATCGGAAAACTTCCTTTGGATTTATTGGAAGGGTATAATGAATTTCCCATTCCACATCTGGATCATATTCATATATTTTAGCTTGAGTATAGCACGAAAAATACACTTTATCACCCAACGAAATTCCGCTTTCCGCCTGCGCTATTCCGTAATATAACTCATTCTCATTTGATACAGGGTCATATACAGATGTTCCGCCACCGAGATGATTACTGCCATATATTTTACCGTCAGGACCGGTAATGAGTGAACGGGGATTATAGTTTTTACCCGGAAGATCAAGAGGCATAACCTCAAGATTATGTGTTTCAATATTATATGCAACATATCTGCTGAATCGGTTGGTTGATCCCGCCAATGCTATATAAGTCCAACCGGGGTATTTTTCCTGATCCTTTAATTTTACCAAATCAATCATTATAGGTGATTGTATAATCTCCTGCTGAATACCGTTTTTATCAGCCAGGGGAATGCTTGTTTTTGTTTCATAATCATATTCAGTTAAATTTCTGTTTGAATTAACATAATATGACTTACCATCCACCGGTCTGGTTACTGTTGAACTACCGGTTAAGGTTTTTTCTACTTTTGCAATTCCGGAATTATCAAATGACATTACAAGTAATTCGTTTCCGGGCGAAGTAAATGCAAACAGCTTCCCGTCGAAGAATTTCATTGTATATACATAGGAATTATGTTTGTATTTTTCAGGAAGCACGGATTTTGTTGTTCCTGTTTTGAAATCATAACGATAAAGCTTTGCATGAGTACCAACACCGACATATAAAACATCATTTTCCTCATCATAAGCTACCGCACGAGCATACATTTCCTCCGAATCAAAGGGGTTCCCCTCTCCGTTTGGACCCAAAGTCACAAACTTCTCTTCTTTGGGATCGTATTTAAACACATAGCAATTAGGATAAGTTCCTCCGTAAATTGTTCCGTCCGAAGAAATATCCAGACCAAATATATGTGTTTCGCCGGGAACAGCAACGCCAAGATCAATCAGCGAATCAGAACCGGGTATGTATTTATAGATTTTCCCGTCCGGCTGTGATCCGATATATACGTTATTATCTTTGCCCGTTATCATATTGAATGAACCGCTTGAACCGGGTATTAAAATATCTTTAACAGTTTCTTTTGTAGATAAGTCAACTGCTACAAAGCTGGTCTCTTTGTTAGCAGATTCATCGGCAACCACAGTATATAAATAATCGTTGCCTTCGGAATCTTTACTTATAGCACCTGCCTGTAAATAATCAAGTTTCAACGGCACACCTTTATAGGAAAACTGTTTTCCTAAATATAAATCATCCAGATAGCAATCTGTATTTTCACTTATAGTAATACGGATAAGTGCAAATGAGGAATTCAAAGGTGCATCTGCTCTTACTCCCAGATCATCCCACGCTTTAAAAGACTTGCTCAATTCCCGTTCTTCTGTTGATACTACTTTCAGATTTTCATCAAGAAATTCAATATTTATCAAAACAGTTCCGTTATTAAGCAAACATTTCGCATACGCTGAATATTTTTCTCCCGAAACAACAGGAATTTTAAGTCCGCTCAATGTAAAGCTTTCATTACTATCAGTAACAATATGTAAAGATTTTTCCTGACTGAATTTATCTGTATCAGTTATTTCTATCTTCGGTTCACCTTGCACAAAAGTAGAATATCCGTCAAGTCCGGATTCAAAACCAGTATTTTCTAAAATATATCCCATATCGGAAATTATTATATTATCTATTTTGAAACTACTGTATTTCTCAGGGTACAACACCAACCGCATATAGGCTGTTTTATCTGAAGCGGCTTTGAAAAGCTGAACCGTTTCCCATTCATCATTTTTGTTTATAATTTTTGTTTCTTTGCCTAAAATTTTGTTATTTTTATCATAAAAACGAATCTCAAGATTTGCCTCGCCTTTTTCTACCCATACATCCGCATTAACCGCAAATTCAAGTCCTTTTTCGCCAAACACAGGAGAACTTTGAACCATAATCAGTTCTGTATCACTTTTAATTCCAAGCGATTTGGAACTGTTATTGCCATCTGCGATGCTTACATTGCTTTCCTCACCGCTTACCTGTTCCCAGAAATTGAAATTTTCTTCAAAATCGGGATTCTTAAGAGAATCATACACTGTGACTGTCTGATTTACTTTTGGAAGCACATTCAAAACAAATTCTTTTTTTTGCTTCGCTTTACCATAATTTACAGTTGCAGTTAAAATAACTTCCCGTGCAACATCATCCGGATTAACATTGCCGAAAACATCTATAATCTCCGGCGCTGAACTCTCCCATGCTATAAGAGAACCGTTCTGTCCGGCAACAGACAAACCTACCATATTTGATACGGCACTTGCATCTTCGCCCATAAAGAAATCGAGCTTCAATTCATTAACATCCGATGATACAACCTTGTTCTCAGACATTTTTGAATCCACCGGTGATATAACCCACATACGAACATCGTCAAAATATACTGTTCCGATATAGCCTGAAGTTGTTATTAAAGAAACACTGACATTAACAGTTCCCTTAGGCGCAACACCTTCGACAGTTATATCTGCAAAGTCCTGAAAAACGGAGAAATTATCGGAACCGATAGCTGTTTGAGGACTTTCCGGCAAACGATTTCCACCATCATCATAAAAATTTATGTATATATAAGCAGAACCGGTTGTTCTTCCGACCTGAAAAACTCTGACTTTTGCCTGATACATAAGACCTTCAACAGCAGTCATATTTCCGCTTCTGAGTTCAAAAGGTTTATCAGATGCAGGGTCTATAACTTTAAGACTTGTGTTTTGATGATAAACCTGCTGCTTTTCAAAAGAAATCATTCCGGCAGTGCCGTTAATGATACTCCACCCCTCAATATCATCTTCAAAAGACGGATTGGAAACAGGCATTGCAACTTTAGTAGCATCAGCAGCAAATACCTGAATGAAGTTCAAGCCTCCGAGTAGAATCCCCAAAATAAGTAATATACTGATTTTTTTTATCAATATGAAAACATCCTTTCATCCTTCATATTTACAAATTTATATTTCTTTATCTGACATTTACGGAATTTCCATATACATAATAAATATTGCCATGTTTTTCATAAGCAACATATGTTCTTATGAAATATTCTTCAGTTCGCAACTTCTTTGAATTCACTAACGCTATTCCGAAC
>JAZOOC010000133.1:0-11639 GCA_045654825.1 Clostridia bacterium
CTCACGGTCACGAGGACCATATTGGTGCAATACCATATTTCTTAAAGGAGCTTAATGTTCCGATATATGCAACTAAATTCACTCTCGGGCTTATCAAGCATAAATTAAAGGAGCATAATCTTTTATCCAGTGCAATCTTAAATACGGTTGTTCCCGGCGATTTTGTTACTTTAGGCTCGATAACCGCAGAATTTATACGAACAAATCATTCTATTGCGGATGCCTGTGCAATCGCATTCCATACTCCTGTCGGAGTTGTTGTTCATACGGGAGACTTTAAGATAGATACCACTCCTGTTACAGGTGAGATGATAGACCTGGCGCGTTTTGGCGAGCTTGGAAAAGAAGGAGTTCTTCTTCTTATGAGCGACAGTACGAACGCTGAGCGTTCGGGATATACTCTGTCTGAAAGTACGGTGGGAGTTTCTTTCGATGAGCTTTTCCGCCAGCATAAATCAAGACGAATAATTGTTGCTACCTTTGCATCGAATATCCACAGAATTCAGCAGGTCATAGATGCCGCTTATAAATACGGCAGAAAGGTTGCTGTTTCGGGCAGAAGTATGGAGAATATACTTAATGTTGCCATGGAGCTTGGATATATGAATATTCCCTCCAAGGATATTCTTGTTGATTTGGACAGTCTTGGAAAATATAATAAAGAGCATACAGTTATTATAACAACGGGGTCACAGGGCGAAAGCATGAGCGCTCTGCACAGAATGGCATACTCTGATCACAAAAAAATAGAAATTTCTAAAGACGATGTTGTTATTGTAAGTGCTCACCCTATACCCGGAAACGAGAAGTTCGTTTACCGTATGGTTAACGAGCTGTTCAAAAAACAGGCAAATGTTGTTTATGATTCCTCTTCGGATGTTCATGTTTCGGGGCATGCCTGTCAGGAAGAATTAAAAATAATACTCGGTCTTGTAAAACCTAAATTTTATATGCCTGTTCATGGTGAGTACCGCCATCTTATGCTTAACGGCAAGCTTGGCGAAAAAATGGGTATTCCCGAAGAAAATATTTTCATTTCCAATGTGGGAAGAATACTTGAGCTTACTGCAGACAGTGCACAGTTCAATCAGACTGTGCCGTCGGGTGCGGTATTTGTTGACGGTCTTGGTGTCGGCGATGTTGGAAATATAGTTATAAGAGATAGAAAGCATCTTTCTCAAGACGGACTTATCGTTGTTGTTGTTACTCTTTCGAGTGAGAATTACAGTGTTGTTGCAGGGCCTGATATTATATCAAGAGGCTTTGTATATGTAAGGGAAAGCGAGGAGCTTATGTCTGGCACTAAGGAAATTGCATTATCTGCAATAGAAAAATGCGTTTCAAACGGTGTGCTCGACTGGTCCTCTATGAAAAATGAAATAAGAGCTGAGGTTTCGGCTTATCTTCTTAAGGAAACGAAGAGAAAGCCGATGATACTACCTGTAATAATGGAAATATAATTAACAGGGATGTTAAAAAACTCCGGAACGCAAGAAAAGAGAAAGTCAGGTTAATCTCAATAGGTTAATCCGTGATAATAATAAAATCAAGGTATAAAAACCAAAGAATTTGGTTTTTATAGAAAATTAATCTTTTCTTGCTACAAACAAACTTCACCACTCGCTGTATACACATACAGCTTCGGGTAACCCTGACGGTTCAGTTTGTTTGTTCTGAATCATTTTTTCCTATCCCTTGTTGACGGGATGTTAAAAAACTCCGGAACGCAAGAAAAGAGAAAGTCAGGTTAATCTCGATAGGTTAATCCGTGATAATAATAAAATTAAGGTATAAAATGAATATAACAGGGATGCTTTCAGACATCCCATATTCTACATAAAAAGGTGATAAAAATGAGCAAAAAAGCAGTTATGTATGGCGGAGGAAATATCGGAAGAGGGTTTATAGGTCAGGTTCTTTCCTCTTCGGGTTATGAGGTTACTTTTATTGATGTTAACAAAGAGCTTTTAAACAACCTTAACACTTATAAGGAATATCCCGTAAGAGTGCTTAAGGGCGAAAGCTATGATGAGATTATTGTTAAAAATATTTCGGGGACAGACGGAACCGATATAGAAGCGGTTTCAGATGCTATTGCCGAAGCAGATATATGTGCAACAGCAGTTGGTGTTAATGTTTTAAAATTCGTTGCAGAGCCTTTTAAAAAAGGTATTGTAAAAAGATTTGCAAAAGAGGATGCAAAGCCTCTTGATATTATAATCTGTGAAAACTTAATCGGTGCGGATGAGTTCTTAAAAGGCCTCATTTCCTCACTGATGACAGAGGAAGAAAGAAAATATCTTGATAAAGTAGGATTTGTTGAGGCTTCTATAGGAAGAATGGTTCCCGTTCAGACAGATGAAATGAAAGACGGAAATCCTTTAAGAGTATGCGTTGAAAAATACGACAGACTTCCTGTTGATAAAGCGGCTTTCAAAGGTGAAATTCCCGAAATCGAAAATCTTGTTCCATACAGTCCGTTTTCCTATTATATAGAAAGAAAACTTTTTGTTCACAATATGGGACACGCGACGACTGCTTATTTAGGTAAGCTTATGAGCCTTGATTATATATGGGAAAGTATTTCAGTTTCCGAAATCGAATTGGTTGTTTTAAGAGCAATGAGTTCTTCTGCAGCAGCACTTTCGGTTAAATATAACATTCCCTTTAAAGAGCTTTTAAGCCATGTTGAAAATCTTGTATACAGATTTTCAAATAAACAGCTTAAAGATACTGCAGACCGCGTTGGCGGAGATATAAAGAGAAAGCTTTCTAAAAACGATCGTATGATAGGTTCGTATAATCTCTGTAAAGAAACAGGAGTTGATAATTCCTTTATCGCAATAGGTATTGCGGCGGCTCTTTTATTTGAAAGAGAGGGAGAAGAAAAGCTTGCTCCCGAAACCGTACTTACCGAGATATCGGGCTTTGCAAAAGACGGTGTGGATTATAACCGTATTATGAAATACTATGAGCTTTTAAAGAATAAAGTATCTTTAAAAGATATTATTTCAAAAGTAAAAGAGGAAACACAGAAAGATTCTGTTCAGGCATAAGCTATGTATGGTTTTTTAGATGGAATATTTGGTGAATATAAAGCATTGAAATATGGCTTTTTCAAAGCAGAGGACTCGCCTTTTTCGGAGCTTAACAGGGGAATATCGATAGTTGTTCCTTTGTCTTCTGCTGTTGTTGAGCAGATTTCAGATGAACCTACAAAAACATATTTTCAGCATTATCGCACAACAAACTCATTTATAGATTCCCTTACCGAAAGAATAGTTCTTTCGCTTATAGGCGAGGGGTATAATGCGGCGGCAGTTCCCGCCTCGCAATCAGTTGAGGGATATTACGGAATATTTCCGCATAAGACAGGTGCGGTAAGAGCGGGACTTGGCTACATAGGAAAAAGTGCGCTTTTTATTTCAAATGATTACGGTCCCCGGGTAAGACTGGGAACTGTTTTTACCGATATGCCGATAGAGTTGGAAAACCATATTCAGAAAGACGAATGTAAGGATTGTCGTATCTGTGCAACAAAATGTCCTGCTATGGCAATCAGCGGCAAGGCTTACTCGGAAAATGATACAAGAGAAGATATTTTCGATGCAAGAGCCTGCAGTGAATATATGAAAAAGAATTTTCAGCATATCGGACGGGGTGCGGTATGCGGAATTTGTATGAAATATTGTCCGAAAGGCAGGAAGCTTAAATGAAAGTTGCCGGAATAATAGCCGAATACAATCCGTTTCATAACGGACATAAGTTTCATATTGAAGAAACAAAAAAACAGCTTTCGGCTACTCATACCGTAGCAGTTATGAGCGGTAATTTTGTTATGAGAGGCGAGCCTGCCTTAAAAGATAAGAAAACAAGAGCCGAAGCGGCTGTTAGTGGCGGATGCGACCTTGTAATTGAGCTTCCCGTTTGTTATTCTCTTTCTTCTGCGGAATATTTTTCATACGGCGGAGTTTATCTTCTTAATGCTCTCGGTGTTGTAGATTATCTTTCTTTCGGCAGTGAGTCGGGAGAATTAAAGGAACTTTACAATGTGGCGGAGAAGTTAAGAAATCCGGGGACGGTTGAGCTTTTAAAGGCTGAAATGAAAAGCGGTATTCCTGTGTTTAAGGCGCTTTCAAACCTGTTTCCCGAATATTCGGATATAACCGATAAACCCAATAATATTTTAGGAATAAACTATATAAAAGCAATAATGAAGCTTGAGAGCAATATAAAACCTTTTACTTTAAAAAGAAAGGGTGCGGATTACAATTCGGATGAAGTTTTCGGTGAAATTGCATCTGCTACCGCAATAAGAAACAGAGTTTATGAAAATAAAGATATATCTTTGTTTCTGCCTCGCGAATCTGCCGAAATTATCGGTAATGATTTTATAAAAGAAGAAAATTTCGATTCGCTTGTAACATATGCTCTTCGTATGGCAAACAAAGAAAAACTAAAAAAATATGCCGATGTGGGCGAAGGCCTTGAAAACCTCATTTCAAAGGCGGCATTTGAAAACTACGGAATAAAAAATATAGCTGATGGGATTAAATCCAAAAGATATGCTTATACAAGAATAAAAAGAATTATATATAATATTCTTCTTGATATACCGAAAGAAGCAAGAGAGAAAAATCCTGAATATATAAAAGTTCTCGCATTTAACGAAAAGGGCAGAGAAATTTTGAGAAAAGCTAAAGACAACGCATCTTTACCCATAATAACAAATCTCACTAAAAAAGATTTTTGTAATTTTGAGGGAGTAAGACGGGAGTATCTGGCGGAAGCGGTATATAAATGCAGAAATAAGGAATAAAAAAGTGACAAAACAGGACCGTCCCTTTTGTCATTGTTTCTTGCGGTAGAACGACTTTTTCGACAGTCTGATGGGGTGCAGCAAAAATGCTTTGCTGCACCCCATGTGTTTTTACTTACTTTGTTCACATAATCTGATGAAATTCTCAAAGAATTTATTCTCTATCGGATCACCTGTATGGAAAGATTGCTCGGGATGCCATTGGGTAGCAAAAACCTTTTTCTCTTTGCATTCAACGGCTTCTATAATTCCGTCGGGAGAGGTTGCAACCACTTCAAGGCATGGAGCAAGCTTTTCGATTTCCCATTCGTGATATGTATTTACTGTTGCTTTTGAGCTTTTAAATACGTCATAAACAAAGGAGTTTTCCTTTATGTCTATTGTGTGAGTTTTATCAAGATGAGATTTTTTGACAGGTATTTCCCTGATTGTTCCGCCGAAATAAATATTTAACTCCTGATGACCTCCGCAAACACCGAAAATCGGTTTGTTTCTTTCAAGAAAGAATTTTATCAGCTTTGCATCGAGAGCGTATTCGTCAACTACAAGCGGCTCAGGTAAAGCAGGCTTTCCGTAGTATTCGGGATTTACGGGATTACTGCTTCCGGGAATGATAAGTCCGTCGCAGTTTTCGCATACCTTTTCTATATCGTATTCAGTCATAACTGCGGTAAGACCGATATTATACTTATTTGCCATAAGAGTATAATCGTGCATTGTATAATATCTGTGATCCCAGGCATCTCCCTTTTGTAAATCCACATATCGTAAGGTTGTTGCTATATTCATTTTCTTATGCTCCTTTAGTTCAGAAAGTCTTTCAGCTTTTTGCTTCTGCTCGGATGTCTTAACTTTCTTAAAGCTTTAGCTTCAATCTGTCTTATTCTTTCTCTTGTTACATTAAACTCTTTGCCGACTTCTTCAAGAGTACGCATCTGACCGTTATCAAGACCGAAACGAAGTCTTAAAACTCTTGCTTCACGCGGTGTAAGAGTTGAAAGAACATTGGAAAACTGTTCTTTTAAAAGAGTATATGCCGCAGCATCTGCGGGAGATTGTGTTTCGGTATCGGGAATAAATGCACCGATATGGCTGTCTTCTTCTTCGCCTATTGGGGTTTCTAAAGAAATCGGGTCCTGACTGATTTTCTGAATTTCTATAACTCTTTCAACAGACATGCCAAGGTCTTTTGCAAGCTCTTCCGGAGACGGTTCTCTGCCAAGCTCCTGTAAAAGCTGTCTTGAAGCTCTTGAGAGCTTGTTTATTGTTTCAACCATATGAACGGGAATTCTTATTGTTCTTGCCTGGTCTGCAATAGCTCTTGTTATTGCCTGTCTTATCCACCAGGTTGCGTATGTTGAAAACTTATAACCTTTAGTGTAATCGAATTTTTCAACCGCTTTTATAAGACCTAAATTACCCTCCTGGATTAAATCAAGGAAAAGCATTCCTCTTCCTACATATCTTTTTGCGATGGATACAACAAGTCTTAAGTTGGCCTCTTCAAGAGTTTTTTTGGCTTCAACATCGCCCTCGGCCATTTTCTTTGCATATTCGATTTCGTCGTCGGTTGAAAGAAGTGGAACCTGACCGATTTCTTTAAGATACATTCTTACATGGTCGTCTATTCCCACACCGTCCTGTGCGATAAGCTCTTCAACCTCGTGTTCTTTGAAATCAAGCTCTTCAACATGGTCTGCTTCGGTATCGTTTATAATTTCAACACCGATTTTTTCAAGCTTTTCATAAATTTTTTCGATGTCTTCAACGCATACATCAACTTCGCTTAATCTGTCGTTTAATTCCCCCAACGATATTTTGCCGTTTTTTTTCGCAAGCTCAAGCAATTCTTTAATTGCGGCTTTCTTGCTCATACCCTCTGACATAGTATCATTACTCCTTTTTATTTCTTTTTTGTCTTAATTTGATAATCTGTTCATTCAAATCGCTTAAATTATCAGATTTGTTAATATTTACTCTGTTTTTCAAAAGCTCTGCTCTTGATATAAGCTCGGAAAGTGCGGCAGAAGCCGAATCATACATAGTTTCTTTGAGCCTTAACATTGCAAGCTCGCTTTTTTCCTCTCCCGAAAGCCTGTCCATAAGTATGTTAAGATTGAAGTTGTCTTCATTTTTTAACTTAAGCGCTTCCGAATAGATTTTTGCAGTTGTTTCGGAATCGAAATATTCGGGTCCGAATTTTGAACTGAATTTTGAAAAACAGCCATTATCATTTAAAAGAATATTAAGAATTTCACTCTGGCATCTTCTTAAGGAGGCAACAAGCTTATCGCCGTCGGGAACAGATGCCGTTTTTCGTTTTTCCTTTAATTCTTCTTTTTTTGCGGTTGCCTTTATTTCATTGTTATGCTTCTTTGTATATTGATTTCGCAAAAGCTCGGGAGCAATTCCGAATTCTTCGCTTATTTTTTTAATATAAAGCTCTCTTTCAATATCCGAAGATGCAAAGGATAAATATGTGGTTGCCGCAGAGGCATAATTTATTTTTCCTTCCATTGTGGAAAGGTCCCATTTTTCCTTTTCTCCATCCACGATATATTCATTATAAGGCTTTGCGGTTTTTAGTATTTTATCAAAATAGTCAGTGCCGCATTTCTTTAGAATTTCATCGGGGTCTTTTCCGCCCGTCAGTATTGCTGCTTTTGCGGTTATTCCCGCATCAAGTAATATTTCTGCGGCTTTTTTTAATGCGTTTCTTCCTGCATTGTCACTGTCGTAGCATATAATAACATTTTTTGTGTATCTTTTTAAAAGCTGTGCGTGTTCTTCGCAGAAAGAAGTGCCGAGAGAGGCTACTGCATTTGTAAACCCATATTGATGCATCGCTATAACATCCATATATCCCTCTGCAAGAATTATATAGTCCTTGGAAGAATTTTTTGCAGAATTCATATTAAAAAGATTATGCCTTTTTTTGAATACCGGAGTATCACCTGTATTCAGATATTTGGGAAGACTGTTGTCTGTAACTCTTCCGCCGAATGCAATAACATTTCCTCTTAAATCAATAACAGGGAAGATAACCCGTCCTCTGAAAAAGTCAAAAGAGTTTTTGTCTTTTTTAAGATTAAGACCAGAAGATACGATTTCAAATTCCTTAAAGCCCTCTGAAATAAGATAGTTTCTTAAATCGTTAAAGCTGTCTTTTGCATATCCGAGTCCGAAAGATGTTATTGTTTTTTTAGAAAGTCCTCTGTCTGCCAAATATTTTAAAATTTCGGGACTGTTTATAAGGTTGTTATGAAAATATCGTGCTGCCGCACGGTTTGCATCGTAAAGTCTTTTTTTCTGTTGATATTCCTCGGGCGCTTTTCCCGGCTCTTCGGGTAAAGCTATATGCGCCCTGTCTGCCAGGAATTTAACAGCCTCGGTAAAATCAAGATTATTTATTTTTTCTACAAAATTTATTATATTTCCGCCTTCGTGACATCCGAAACAGTAATAAAGCTTGTCCTCTTCAGATACGAAAAACGAGGGTGTTTTTTCCCTGTGGAAAGGGCAAAGCCCCAAATATCTTGAGCCGCTTTTCTTAAGCTCGGTATATGTGGATATAAGGTCAACTATATCATTTCTGTCCCGAATTTCGGATAATATAAGGTCATCAAAAAACATAGCCATATTTCTATACCGTTACGTTGGGCACGAATATCTTGTTGAACATATTGATTGCATATCTGTCTGTCATTCCTGCAAGATAATCGCATACAACCCTTTCTTTTGAGTTGTCGTTTAACTTCTGTTTGAATTCTTCGGGAATACGGTCGGGATTTTTTATAAAATAAGCATAAAGATAAGCAAGAAGTCCTTTTGCTTTCTGGGTTTCAGCTTCAATAGATTTATCTTTATATACTCTTTCAAACAGAAATGCCCTCATTCCCATCATGGAGTCGAAAAATTCAGGACTCATTTTTATATCAGGACTGTTTTTTGAATTTTCAACGATATTTTCCACCATGTTGTTTATTCTTTCTCTGTGAGTTTTTCCGAGAATTTCAGTATATTCAGGCGGCAAATCTTCAGCAGATAAAATTTCTGCTCTTATAGCATCGTCTATATCGTGGTTTATGTATGCAATGCGGTCTGCAAATTTAATTACCTTTCCCTCGGGGGTTGATGCAATACTTTTTCCCGAATGGTTTAAAATTCCATCTCTTACTTCCATTGTAAGATTAAGTCCCTTATTGTTTTCCAGAACATCAACTACCCGTAAGCTTTGCTCACTGTGAGAAAATCCCTCTTCGCACAATTCGTTCAATACAGCCTCACCTGCGTGACCGAAAGGAGTGTGCCCCAAATCGTGCCCGAGTGCGATTGCTTCTTCGAGATTTTCGTTTAAATGAAGTCCTCTTGCTATTGAACGCGCAATAGCGGAAACCTCAAGAGTGTGAGTAAGTCTTGTTCTGAAATGGTCATCAAAAGGCGCTAAAAAAACCTGGGTTTTGTGCATAAGCCTCCTGAATGCTTTGGAATGGATTATCCGGTCGCAATCTCTTTGGAAATCCGTTCTTCCGGGGCAGGGCTCTTCATAACGGAGACGCCCACCCGAAAAAGCCGCTTTTGTTGCAAAGGGGGAGAGAATTTCTTTTTCCCTTTCCTCTACCATCTGTCTTAAATTCAAGGTATTCGCCTCCTTTATCTATATATTATTTCTCCTTGTATATATATTATACGACAAAAAAATAAAATTTCCTTTTTTTTAATATGTTAAATTTTTAAATAATATAATTTATTGAATATAGATAGTAAGGAGAAATTTATGAAAAGAAAATTCGTTTCGGGTGTTATTATTCTTACCCTTTCATCATTCCTCATTAAAATCATAGGCTTTGTAACCAGAATTTATATGAGCAACATAATGGGAGCTGAGGGGACAGGGCTTTATCAGCTTATTTTGTCGGTGTATGCAGTAGGGGCATCTTTTGCGGTTTCGGGAATATCGGTTGCGGTATGCACTCTTACGGGTGCAAAGCCGTCCGCATCCGAAAAAATTTTAAAATCGGGCCTTTTAATTACTCTTACAACAGGTCTTACGGCATCGCTTATCTGCTTTTTGTTTGCCGAAAAAATCGCGTTGCTTATGGGGGATATAAGAGGGGCAGTGTCTTTAAGGATAGTAGCTTTCTGCTTTCCATTTATTTCGGTGTTTGCCTGTCTTACAGGCTATTTTAACGGAAAAAGCATGGTCAGGATTCCTGTTACAGGACAGATTGTGGAGCAGGCGGCAAGAATAATTACTGTGCTTTTTCTTGTTGAAAAAGCTATGGATAAGGGAATAGCGGCGGCGTGTGCGGCGGCATCTGTAGGCATTCTTGCGGGAGAGGGAATATCCTGTCTTTTTATAGTGAGAGCCTATTTTAAAAGAAGAACATATAACAAAGTATCCGAAAGCTATAAAAGAAAGCTTCTTTCTTTAAGCATTCCTGCTGCACTTGGCGGATATTTCAATTCGGTTTTACATACTGCGGAAAATATACTTATTCCGCTTATGCTTGCTCTTTTCGGTATGAGTCATTCCGAGTCGGTTTCTTCTCTGGGTGTTATAAAGGGAATGGCGGCTCCGATTGCCTATTTTCCCAATATTTTAATAAGCTCTGTTGCTACGGTTATTTTACCTGCGGTATCTTATGCCTCTGAAAGAGGAAGAACGGGACGAATAAAAACCTCTGCCGATGCTCTTTTCAGACTTTGTTTTTTGTCGGGCGGATTTTTTGCTGCGTTTTTCTGTTCGTTCGGGGAAGAAATATGTATGCTTCTTTATAAAAATTCCCAAGCGGGAAAAGTTCTTTCAATTCTCGGACTTATAACACCGTTTTTATATATCAATATGGTGTCGGGAAGTGTTCTTTTCGGACTTGGTTTGCAGAAAAAATCACTTGCAATAAGTATTTTGGAAGGAGTTATAAGATTATCTCTTGTTACACTATGTGTTCCGATGTTTGGAATTAACGGTTATCTTTTTTCTGTAATAATAAGCGATATTTTCGCTTGTGTACTTAATATATTTGCAATAAGCAAAGCCTGTGATTATAAGTTTTACTGTCTTAAATATTTTGCAGCAGCATTTCTCTCTTTTCTTGCGGCAATAATATTCGGCAACTCACTTCACGGCGGTTTAAGATATCCGGGGGTTATTTTAAGCTATTTTCTTTCGATTTTACTGTTGAAAATAGTCAAATTTTCAGATTTTAAGTGGATTAAGTATAATATTTTCGCAAAATAGAGATAATTTTCAAAAAAAATTTGAAATCTTAAAAAGAGTGTGCTATAATATATTAGGTTATAGTGTATTAATTTTTTTAATAATTTTATTTTACTACAAGGAGGATAAAATCATGGCTAAAAAATTCAAGACCATGGACGGTAACTATGCGGCTGCGCATTGTGCGTATGCTTTCACAGAAGTTGCCACAATTTTCCCTATAACTCCTTCTTCAACTATGGCAGAATATGTTGATGACTGGAGTTCAAAAGGCCTCAAAAATATTTTTGGAGAAACTGTTTCTGTTTGCGAAATGCAGTCCGAAGCAGGTGCTGCAGGGGCGGTGCACCGTTCTCTTCCGGCAGGTGCTTTAACCACAACCTTCACAGCTTCTCAGGGACTTCTTTTGATGGTTCCCAATATGTATAAAATGGCAGGCGAACTTGTTCCCGCAGTATTCCACGTTAGTGCAAGAGCTCTTGCTGCTCACGCTCTTTCAATTTACGGTGATCATCAGGACGTTATGGCTTGCCGTCAGACAGGTTTCGCTCTTCTCGCTTCGGGAAGCGTTCAGGAAACTTTGGATTTAGGTGGTATTGC
>JAZOOC010000134.1:0-22852 GCA_045654825.1 Clostridia bacterium
AAAGGGAGCTGTCACGAAGTGACTGAGGGATTGTAACTCTGATCCAATTAAGTGTTTACTCAAGGAGAAGTCTTTAATGTGCAAAGCTAAAAGCTTTTTGGAACCACGGGCATAGCCCGTGGTATTCGTTTACACAATAAAGTATTGCCCTGCGCTTATAGCGCAGGGCAATACTGCGTAGCAAACATCCGAAACAGAGTTGAGCAGTTTGGCGACTATGGTGTAAGACAAGCGGATAGTCACTCATCTTACAATTGTTCTAAACTCAATTCCAGTGAGTGTTTACTCAATCTTATCATATATTATTTTAATTGTCAATAGTATATAATGATATTATCTAATAATAATTCGATGGGAGTGAGTTTTGTGTTGAGTGAAAATGAATATAAAAGTATTTTGCTGGATATTGGAATTAAGATAGGTTATTACAGAAGAAAAACAGGAATGACACAAGCAGAACTTGCTGAATATACCGGTTTAACACTTTCTTATATCAGTCAATTGGAAAGTCCTAATCTTCCGTATTGTCCGTCTGTAAAATCTCTTTTCACTATTGCAAAAGCCTTGGGAGTAAAAGCATCAAAAATAATTGATATTGAGGAAGATTGACAAAAGTGATAAAGAATGAATGACAATCAGGGACCGTCCTCAGTGACCAATGAAAAACGCAGAATGGAGAATGCAAAATTAAGGTGTGCTCCGCACGAATTAATTCGTCGGCTCTGCCGACACCATAATTTTGCATTCTGCATTTTGAATTTTAAATTAAAAAAGAGTTGCCATACGCAACTCTTTTTGTTATTAGTCTGTTGTAAAAGGTATAAGAGCGATAATTCTTGCTCTTTTAATAGCTGTTGTAAGCTTTCTCTGATGCATAGCACAGGTACCTGTTACTCTTCTGGGAAGAATTTTACCTTTTTCAGAAATATATTTTCTTAATTTAGCTACATCTTTATAATCTATGCTTACAGCCTTGTCTGCACAGAAATTACAAACTTTTCTTTTTGCTCTTCTGGGCTTAAAGCTTTTTGCCATTTCGGACATGGCTTTCACCTCCATATAAAATTTAACGACTTTAATTAGAACGGCAGACTGTCGTCATCATCGATAGGCATAAAACCGCCATCGTCGTTTGCAGGAGCAGAGGAAGGCATATCAAAGCCCTGGCTTGTGCCTGCGGGATTATCCTTCTTTGTGCTTCCGAAGTTAACTTCGTCTGCAACGACCTCGGTTGCGTATCTTTTCTGTCCGTCCTGTTCCCACGAACGGGTCTGAATTGAGCCGACAACTATTGCAAGCTGACCTTTGACAAAATATTTTGAAACGAAGTCTGCATTTCTGCTGAAACAAACAATATTTATAAAATCTGCCTGTCTTTCTTCGCCCTGTCTTTGAAATCTTCTGTCAATAGCAAGAGTAAAGCGGGCAACGCTCAGTCCTGCCGGGGTTGTTGTGAGAACCGGGTCTTTAGTTAAGCGACCCATAAGAATTGCTTTGTTAAGCATATTTGGCACCCCTTCTCAATTCAATTATTCTTCGTCTTTTTTGATTACGATATCACGGATGATTCCGTCTGTAATCTTGTAAACTCTTTCGAGTTCAGCAGGGAATTCAGGTTTGGATGAAAATTCAACCAAAACATAGTAACCCTCTGTTAAGTCGTCGATTTCATAAGCGAGTTTTCTTTTGCCCCAAACATCTGTGTTTGTAATTTCGCCGTTAGCTGAAATCAAAGCTTTGAACTTTTCAACTATTGCTTCAATCTTTTCTTCTTCTAAAGTAGGATTGATAACCATAATAGTTTCGTAGTTGTTGATTACTTCGATCATTAATTACACCTCCTTCTGGACTTCGGTTCTTCCCGTCTGGAAGAACAAGGAACATGCTTTTTTAAAAGCATACCTTATGCATCTTAACAATAAGGCTTTACTATTATAATATGTGACTTCTTATTTGTCAAGCTTTATTTTTTAAATATTTGACAGTAAGCTATATATATGATATAATCAGTTTGCAAAGCAACCTCAATGAATAGTGAAAAATGAATAATGAAGAATTAAGGAACAAATGCTCTGCATTTGAATTAGATAAAAAGAAAATCACTCTGTGATTTTCAACAATAATTATTCATCATTCATTATTAATTATTCATTAAAATCAGGTGGCATCTTTCCTGTCACTAAATTATATAATTCATTACAGAAAATTATGGAATGAGTGTGGTTTTATGTACGATATTTATGCAAACAACATTGTTCCCAAGGGAAATTATGTATGCACCGAATGTGGAAGCATTCAGGAAATCGAAAAGAAATCTCTTCTTCCTGCCTGCAGGGATTGCGGCGGGGAAAAATTCCGTGCAACTGTTTATGTAACCCTTACAAAAGAACAGCTTTTACAAAAGTTCAATGAGTCTTTAACTCTTCTCTCTGAAGCTGTATATCTTTACGAAGAATGCGGTCTTACCGAATTTATGAATGTTATTTCCATAAATCTTCGTATGCTTATCTGCGACGGAGAAAATTCTCTTCTTCCGAGGATAATAGAAAACCCTAAATTCAACCGTGCCTATGAGAAGTATGAAAACAATATACTTCTTCCCGAAAAACTTCTGGAAAACCCCATAATGCCGCTTCCGCTGGAAGAATTTCTCGAACAGATTGTTATAAGACGCCCGGGAGGCAGACCCATTACAATTAAAAAAATGATAAGAGCCTCTGCAAACAAATGCGGCGGCGCGCATATAGACACCGAAATGGAAGAGGATTTTTTCATTTCTTCGGGTGTGAGTAAATATTATTTCATAAGAATAGCAAAATATATATTGAATATGTGCGGTTTTGACTATGAAAAAACCGTAGAGAATTTTAAATCAAAAATAGTGTGACCTTATGAATAAAAAAATCATAAAAGCCGTAATATCCCACATTCTTCTTTTTTCAGCGAATGTATTTTCGGCGCTTTTTTATACACCCTATCTTCTTAACAAGTTAGGGAGCGAGGCTTATGCCTTTTATCCGCTTTCTTTGGGAATTATAAATTTTGCATCGGTCATAACCGTTATATTTACCTCAATGCTTTCGGCATTTTTAGTTAATGATTACAGAGAGGGAAATTCAGGAAAAATAAATGAATTTATAAATTCATCTCTTTTCAGTAATTTTCTTACTGCACTTCTTGTTTCGATACCCTTTCTTTTCGTATCATTTTTTGCAGACAGCATTTTAAATATACCGAAAAGACTTATCTTTGAGGTGAAAATTCTGTTTCTTTCGGTAACCTGTGCCTTTTTTGCGGCACAAATCCGAAATTCCTTTATGATTACCGCCATGGCATCGGGAAACAGATACTTAAACAACAGCCAGAAAGCCATTGAAAAATTCATGGCGGTTATAATACCGGTTATTCTTTTTATATTTATAAAACCATCGGTAGCATGGGTTGGAATTTCTCTTTTGTCGGCATGTATTATAAGATTTTTAATTACAATACATTCGGCAAAGAAAATATTTCCCGCACTTGAAATAAACAAAAAGCATATTAAAAAATCAGTTGTAAAGACTCTTTTTTCTTCGGGCTCCTGGAACGCGATAACACAGCTTATATTTATTTTAAGTGTTAATGTGAGTGCACCTCTTTCCAATATTATATTCGGCGCAAAGGTGCAGAGCTTTTATTCGGTAGGCGCACAGCTTCCCTCACAGCTCGGGCATCTTTTCGTATATACAATAAATTCATTTATGCTTTTTTTCGTGGTTCTTTTCAAAAACAAAGACTACGATAACTTAAAAAAAGATATTGTTTCTATATTAAAGGTTGTATCCGCGCTTCTTGGTATGACTGCGGCATTGCTTGCGGGACTGGGTGACTGCTTCTTAAAGCTTTGGATTTCAGACTTCTATAACGAAAGCATTTATATAATAACCATACTTTACTCGGTAAGCTTTATGATAACAGGCTCTTTTTATGTTGTATACAGCATTTTAATAGTGTATAATAAAGTAAAAATACCTGCTGTATTTATGATTGTTACCGGAATTTTAAATATTCCGCTTGCAATAATTCTTATAAAACTTACCAACCGAAGTATTTATTCGATAGCTGTATCCTCGGTGATTACGGGAATTATCCAGTATGTTGTATTCATACCTTATTATTTTACAAGAAAAACAAATATGAAAAAGGGCGGTCTTTATCCCTCGTTTGCGAAAGGAATATATACTTTCGGTATGGGAGTGGGCATATCCTTTATCATTAAAATATTATTTTATCCCGACAGCTTTTTAAAGCTTTTAGCTGTTACGGTTGCGGTTATTTTATTAACTGCAGTATCTTCCCGAATCTTTTTTATAAAAAGAGGGGATTTATCTATGATAAAAAGAATAATTAAAGCTAATATTGAATACAGGAATGATTTAAGTGAACTACAAGGCTCAGATTATGATTCCATCCTTTAGCGGAGAAGAATCTGCTTATATGGAAAGAGCAATACAAAAGGGAGAAATTGCGACAAAGGGTGAAAATTCAGACCAATTCAAATCCCTTCTTCTTTCCTATACGGGAGCAAAGCACGGACTTTTATGTGCTAACGGAACGGCGGCAATTCATCTTGCACTCAAAGCTGTCGGTGTATCCGAGGGGGACTATGTTTTCTGTCCCACATTTACATATTGCGGAACGGCATATCCGATATTATACGAAAGAGCAGTACCCGTATTTATCGACTGTACTCCCGACGGAACATTAGACCCCGTGTCTTTAAAAATGGCACTTGAAAAATACAAAAACAAGCTCCCCAAAGCAATACTTATTGTTGATACCTACGGTGCACCTGCAGATTACAAAGAAATTTACGAGGTGCTCGGGGGATATGATATTCCGGTTATCGTAGACAGTGCGGAATCTCTTGGCGGAGAATACAATGGTAAAAAATGCGGCTCTTTCGGGGATATTTCAATAATTTCATTCAGCTATTCCAAGCTTGTTACTACCTCGATGGGCGGAGCGGTTTTATCCGATAATGAGGAGTATATAAAAACTGCATCCTATATTGCAAATCAGGCAAAGGCAAAATCACCCTGTTATATACATAAAGAAATCGGTTATAATTACCTTATGAGCAATATTCTCGCCGGTATGGGAATCGGCAATATGAAAAGACTTGACAGTCTTGTTGAAATAAAAAGAAATATTTTTAATAAATACAAAGAGGCTTTTTCACCCTGCGGCGTTAAAATGTGCTCGGATAAAGAGGGTTCTTCTCACTGGTATAACGGAATTATAACAGAAAATAAAGATGTAAACGAAATTATCTCAAAACTTTTAGAAAGGGGAATAGAGGTAAGAAACGGTTTTAACCCCATGCACAATCAGGCGGCATTTTCGGGCTTTGACTATGTTTACGACAAGAACAATTCTCTTTCGCTTTTCAATAACACAGTTCTTATTCCGTCAGGACCCGGAATGAGTGAAGATATACAGGATTTAGTTATAAGAGAGGTAAAGACTTTAATATGTTAAACTTCAGATATTACACCCCGACAAAAGTATTTTTCGGCAAGGGGACCGAAAATGATACAGGAAAAATCATAAAAGATTACGGCTTTAAAAAAATAATGCTTCATTACGGAAAAGAAAGCATTAAAAAAAGCGGACTGTATGACAGAATAGTAAACTCACTTAAAGAAAACGGCATCAGCTTTGTTGAGCTTTCGGGAGTATCTGCAAACCCGAAACTTTCTCTTGTAAAAGAGGGTGCTGAGCTTGCAAAGAAAGAAAAGCCGGAGCTTATATTAGCGGTAGGCGGCGGCTCGGTAATAGATTCTGCAAAAGCAATAGGCGTTGCATCAAAGGTTGATTTCGACCCGTTCCTTTTTAACTTAAAGGAAAAAACACCCGAAGCTTCAATCCCTGTAGGAGTTGTTTTAACTCTTTCGGCGGCAGGAAGCGAAATGAGTAACAGCTGTGTTGTAACCGACGAAGAAAGACAATTAAAAAGAGGATTTAATTCAGATTTCAACAGACCGTTATTTGCAATTATGAATCCCGAGCTTACAACGACAGTATCTAAAAGACAGACTGCCTGCGGTATTGTCGATATTATGATGCACACTCTTGAAAGATATTTCACCCGCGAAAAAAATGTTGATCTTACAGACAGAATAGCAGAGGGAATTTTAATCTCGGTTATAGAGGCGGGTAAAAAGGCTATGAAAAACCCATCCGACTATGAGGCGAGAGCCACACTTATGTGGGGATCCTCACTTTCTCATAACGACCTTACGGGTGCGGGAAGACAGGTGTTTTTAACCTGTCATCAGATAGGTCACGAAATAAATGCGATTTATGATAATCTCGCACACGGTGAAACTCTTGCGATTGTATTTCCCGCATGGGCAAAATATATGGCAGAAAAGGATGTTAATTCCTTTGCAAAATATGCAGTAAGAGTTTTCAACTGCGAAATGGATTTCGACAATCCCATAAACACCGCTATGGAGGGAATAAAAAGAACTGAGGAATACTTCAAATCCCTTGGCATGCCTACAACCTTAAAGGAAGTAAATGTTGACCCTGCACTTTTCGATATTATGGCGGAAAAATGCACCAATATGGGCAAGAGAAAGCTTGATTGTATTATTCCTCTTGATAAACAGGATATAATAAACATTTTAAATATTGCAAAGGGAGAGTAAAATGACTAAAAAAGAAGAATTCATTGATATATACAATAAGCTTATAACCCGTGAGGGAGCAGACAAGTTTCTTGAATATTTAACATCCCAGTCAAGCGACTTCTTTACCGCTCCCGCAAGCACAAGATATCATCTTTCAAGAGAGGGCGGACTTTTGGAACACAGCCTTAATGTGTATTATTGCTTAAAGGATTATCTTAACCGCGAAAGAGTTAAGGAAACCTATAAGCTTACATATTCTGATGAAACAATTGCGATTATTTCTCTTTTGCACGATGTATGCAAAATAAACTGCTACAAAAAAAGCACAAGAAATGTTAAAGACGAAAACGGTGTGTGGCAGAAAGTGCCCTGCTACGAATTTGACGACGAAATGCCTTACGGACATGGTGAAAAATCTGTATATATCATAAACGGCTTTTTAAGGCTTACCAGAGAAGAAGCTTTCGCAATCAGATATCATATGGGCTTTTCCTCTACTGAAGATATAAGAAATGTCGGCGCGGCATTTGAAAAATATCCTCTTGCAGTTGCATTATGGACTGCAGATATGGAAGCAACTTATTTTATGGAGAATGAAAAATGAACAAATTTGAAAAAGACTTATCAAAAGGAAGCGTTGTATCACAGTTAATAGCGTTTTCCATACCATTTATTTTATCCAATCTTATCCAGGCGCTTTATGCGGTTGCGGATATGATTATTGTAGGTCAGTTCTGCGGAACTCACAGTATGTCGGGTGTTAACATCGGCGGACAAATCACAACCCTTATTACCAATATGGTTATCGGTCTTTGTGCAGGTGCAACCGTTTTAATCGGTCAGTATATGGGCTTTGGCGCAAGAAAAGAGCTTAAAGATACGGTTGGAACTCTTTTTACTACACTTATTTTTTTAAGCGTTGTCTTAACCGTAGCTATGATTGTTTTAAGAGCGCCCCTCTTAAAGCTTATCAATACTCCGATTGAATCCTTTACCGAAGCTGAAAGCTATCTTTTATTCACCGCTCTGGGAACAATATTCATTTTCGGATATAATGCTTTAAGTGCGGTTATGCGTGGTATGGGGGACAGTAAAAATCCGCTTATATTCGTTGGTATTGCCTGTGTAGTTAATATCGCTTTAGACCTTGTATTAATAGGTATTTTCAAAATGAAAGCAAATGGTGCAGCGATAGCAACTGTAGTTTCACAGGCTGTAAGTATGATACTTTGTATCATTCACTTAAAGAGAAACGATTTTGTATTCGATTTTAATCTGAAATCTTTCGGATTTGATGTAATTCAGCTTAAAAAACTTATAAAAGTCGGAATCCCCTCATCTGTTCAGAATATGGTTGCGGGAATATCCTTCCTCTTCCTTACCGCTCTTGTAAACACAATGGGTGTTACTGCATCGGCGGCAGTAGGTGCGGTTGGAAAATTCAATTCATTCGGTATTCTTCCGCCCGTTGCAATGAGCGCGGCAATTTCTGCTATGTGCGCACAGAATATCGGCGCAGGAAAACCGGACAGAGCTGTTAAAACAACAAAAACAGGCGCACTTCTTGCCTTTTTTATGAGTGCAGTTGTATTTACAATATCCCAGCTCTTCCCCGAACAGATTTTAAGAATTTTTGCAGACGACCCCGAACTCGTTGCTGCAGGCGTTCCTTATTTCCGTATGTTTGCTTTTGACTATATAACAGTTCCCTGGGTATTCTCCTTTAACGGATTGTTTATCGGCTCGGGACATACTACATTCTCTCTTTTCAACAGTATATGCTCCTCTGTGCTTATAAGAATTCCGGCGGAATATATCTTCGGTATTATGCTGGACTGGGGGCTTTTAGGTGTAGGTATTGCTGCTCCTATGGCATCAACACTCTCTGTTATTCTCGCAATAGGTTTCTACCTCTCGGGAAAATGGAAAGCGGCAACTGTTTTAAAAGATATGTAATAACTTGTAAATAATGATAGCCTTGCGTTGATCTGCAAGGCTATCATTATTTATAATTTTCACAAAAAATTAATAATTTCAGATAAAAAATTCTTGCGATTTGCAAAAATATATGTTAATATGTATATAATAGCATTAACTATAGAATATTTAGTGCGAAATAAACCAAGGGGGAAACTAAATATGTTTAAAAAACATTCAATTTCAGTTATCAGTATTATTCTTATGCTTTCTTTCTGTGCTACGGCATTCGGCGCATCTTTCACAGATGTTACAAGCGATTTTTCGTGGGCAGTTGAAGCAATCGACGAAATGAGCGAAAAGGGAATAATCAACGGATACAACGAAACAACATTCGGACCGGCAGACGGTATTACAAAAATCCAGGCAATGCTTCTTATTTCCAGAATTCTGGGCTGTAACGAAGCGGTATATGCCCCCTATATTGAAGACATCAAGGAATTAACAGAAATTTCTTCACTCGATGTTTCATACGAAAAAGAACTCGCATTTCTTATATACAAAGGCATCTTCTCAGCTGAAGAGATTGCAAAATTATCCGCTGAGCTTGATTCTGTTATATTAAGATATGAAGCTTCTGAATACATAACAAGAGCAATGGGTAAATACGAAACCGTTAAGGCAAGCTACTCTTCATATACAGGCTATGCCGACGAAAACGAAATTCCCGAAGCATACAGACCTTTTGTTACATATACAAAAGATGCGGCACTCTTACAGGGAACAGGCGAAAACCAGTTCTCACCTACAAAAAGCGTTACAAGAGCACAGATGGCTGTTTTGTTAAACAGAGTTTTGAAAAATCTTTCTCTTAACACATTTGAAGCTGATATAGTAAGCTATCAGGATGCAGAAAACAGTCTTAAGGTTACTCTCGGTTCAACCGAAGGAAGCTACGACACATCTGATGCAAGCTTCTATTACAACGGCGAAAAAGCAGAATCCTCCGCTTTCAGAGAAGGCGAATCTGTAATACTCGTATTTGAAAACGGTGTTCTTACAAGAATTGAAAAAATAACAGAAGAGGAAGCATTCGATCCCTCAACAATTGAAGCATCTGTTGTTAACGGTAAGGTTACTGAATTAAAGCTTGCAGATAACTATTTAAGAATTGAAAACAGCCAGACAGGCGAAGTTGAAAGATATTTCTTCACAGAAGGATGTCAGGCAGATGTAGACGGTATTACCCGTACACTTTCAGCTATAAGAACAAAAGACCATGTTCAGCTTTCCCTCAATACATACGGAGAAGTTTTAAAGGTTTCTATTCTTGATATAAGCGATTCCTTTACAGGCGGAACAATTACAGCCATATCCACAAAATACGGTCTTTATATAACAATAGAAGACAATAAAGGTGTTGAAACAACCTATACAACAACAGATAATGTTGCAGTTGTAAGAAATTCCTCCAATGCGCAGTTAAGTGATGTTTTAGTTGGAGATACAGTAGTTTCCTGTGATTTATCCTACAACAGAATTTCTGTTCTTAAGGTTAAGAGTATAACAAGCAGTTCTTCAGGCTCTATTGTTGAAATTCTCATTTCTGCTGAACCTTCAATCGTAATTGACGGAAAAAGAGGCGAAACAAGATATTCAATAAGCGACAACATTAAAATCACTGTTGACGGATCGGCTGCAGAAATATACGATTTAAGACTCGGAATGAACGCAGAAGTTGCTTTAGACAGCAATACAATAACAAAAATTACTGTTACCTCTCCTCAGGATGCAGGTCAGTTCTCAGGTACAGTTAATATTATAAATACTGCATACGGATTTATTAATATGACTTTATCTGACGGAACAGAAAAACAGGTATTTGTTAAGAATACAACTAAAATCCACGATGATAACACCGGCAGAGAAAGAAACTTATCCACACTCTCTGAAGGCGATAATCTTGTAGTAATAGGAAAGACTGTTAACGGAGCCTTCCAGGCAACAACAATTATTCTCGTTGCCGAATAATTCAAAGCAAATTTAAAAAGTTTGCCCGTTGTTTGCCGAATAGTGCAGTAATACTTGAACACAATATGCCTTAAACTTGTTAAATTTTAATTCTTTTAACTTGTCGGTTTTGCAGGGCGTCAGCCCAACTGCAACCTCCGCATTAAAACAATTTGAAATTTCCCTGCGTTTAAGGTCGGAGAGTTAAAAAACAATAAATTTTGTTATCAGACAAAGAAAATTCAAGAATAATACTTTCGTATATTTGCAGAATTTTCTGCAGTATTATGAAAAATTTATGTTTTTGAACCATATCGGCTTCAAGTATTACTCCACTACGGCAGACTACGGGCATTTTTAATACAATTTTTCTATTTAAGGAGAGATGATTATGAAAGACTATGACACAACGGCAATCAGAAATATTGCTCTGCTTGCTCACGGAGGCACAGGTAAAACAAATCTTGCGGAGGCTATGCTCTACAACTGTAACGTTATTGAAAGACAGGGTAAGATAGCTGACGGAAACACCGCATTTGACTACGACCCCGAAGAAATCAAAAGAAAATTCTCCATTAACTTATCCGTTGGTAGCGTTGAGTGGAACGATACCAAGATTAATATTATAGATACACCGGGATATTTCGACTTTGAAGGCGAAGTTAAAGCTGCAATGTCTGTTGCAGATATAGCTGTTATTATGGTAAGCGGAAAATCAGGCGTACAGGTCGGCACAGAAAAAGCCTGGGAAGCTGCTGAAGGAAAAGCGAAAATCCTTTTCGTTAACGATATAGACGAAGAAAATGTTGATGTTTTAAAAATTGCTACAGATTTAAAGAGTATTTTCGGTAAATCTGTTGCTCCCGCATATCTTCCCATTAAGGAAGGCGGAGAAATAGTTGGTTATGTTAATGTTATAGCTAACGAAGGTAAAATGTATAAAGCAGGCGGAACAGAAGATGTTCCTATCCCCGCTAATCTTCAGGACGAAGTAACAACCGCAAGAGATGCACTCTTTGAAGCAGTTGCAGAAACTGACGACGCTCTTATGGATAAATATTTCAACGGTGAAGAATTCACACAGGATGAAATCCGTATGGGTACTAAAAAAGGTATGATAGCAGGAACTTTCGTACCCGTTATTTTCGGTTCAGCGGTTAAAAACATCGGTGTTAAAGCACTTCTTACCTTTATCTGCAAATTTATGCCCTCTCCTGCTGATGCCGAAGTAAGAACAGCTTATAAACCCGGTACTGAAGAGAAAACATCCGTTTCTGATGATGTTTCCTTATTCGTTTTCAAAACTTTAATTGACTCTTACGGAAAAACCTCTTACTTCAAAGTAATGTCGGGAACATTAAAGCCCGATACAACTCTTTATAATCCAAGAGCTGAAGAAAACGAAAAGATTTCTAAATTATACATACCATCAGGTAAGAAACAGATTGAAACAACTAAGCTTTCAGCAGGCGATATCGGTGTTGTAACAAAACTTGCGGTTACAAAAAGCTCTGATACTCTTGCAGCTAAAAAAGATATTGAATTTGAAAGACTTTCATTCCCTAAACCCGTTCTTTCTCTTGCTGCAATAGCAACAGAAAAGGGTGCAGAAGAAAAAATCAGTGCAGGTCTTT
This sequence comes from Clostridia bacterium, assembly GCA_045654825.1. Classification (GTDB taxonomy): domain Bacteria; phylum Bacillota; class Clostridia; order UMGS1840; family HGM11507; genus JAZQFU01. The sequence continues at coordinate 12,239 of JAZOOC010000134.1, forward strand.
CCAAATTAAGAGCAGAAGACCCCACATTCAACTTCACAAGCAATACAGAAACAAAAGAACTTATTATTTCGGGTATGGGCGAACAGCATATTGATGTTATAGTAAGCAAATTAAAATCAAAATACGGTGCTTCTGTAACATTAAAAGAGCCTAAAGTTGCATACAGAGAAACAATAAGAAAGAAAGTTTCCGCAGAAGGAAAACACAAGAAACAGTCGGGCGGTCACGGTCAGTACGGCCATGTTAAAATTGAATTTGAGCCCGGTGTTTCCGAAGAACTCGAATTCTGCGAAAATGTATTCGGTGGAAGCGTTCCCAAAAACTACTTCCCCGCAGTTGAAAAGGGACTCCAGGAATGTATTTCTTCTGGTGTTGTTGCAGGATATCCCGTTGTTAACTTAAAAGCTACATTATTCGACGGCTCATATCATCCTGTTGACTCTTCCGAAATGGCATTCAAAATGGCTGCTCATATTGCATTCAAAGCCGGTCTTGAACAGGCTAACCCTGTTCTTTTAGAGCCTATCGGAACATTAAAGGTTCTCGTTCCCGAAAACTACATGGGCGATATTATGGGCGATGTTAACAAGAGAAGAGGAAGAATTCTCGGTATGAATCCTGCAGAAAAGAACGGTTATCAGGAAGTTACCGCAGAAGTTCCCATGGCTGAAATGCACAAATATGCTATAGACCTCCGTTCTATGACACAGGCGAGAGGAAGCTTTGAGTTCGATTTTGAAAGATACGAAGAAGCTCCTGCCAATGTTGCTCAGAAAGTTATTGAAGAAAGCAAAAAGGCTGAAAATTAGTTAATACAGGCGGTGCAAATATTTTATTTGCACCGCCGATAAATTATTCATCACTCAATATTCATTATTAATTAAAAATTGAGAATTGATAATGGAGAATTAAAAACCATATCGGAAGTGAATTTATGAAAAAGATTATCGGTATTCCACTTATTATAATAAATATATTATTCATTATCTCGGCGATGCTTACCGAAAAGATAGTATTCTTGAGCATATACAGAACATCGCTTTTCTGGGGTGTAAGCCTTTATGCGCTTACTGCGAGTATAATTATACTTATTAACTCAAGAAGATTTCCTGTTTTTATGTGGGTTAATATTCTTCTCACCATAATGGCAATTTTATGGTTTTTTATCTATATGCCCAACTATACTCCGGATAAAGCTATAGAAAAAATCGAAAATGACCCTATTTTTTCTGACTACACCTTTATAACCGACCACACTTCACCAATAGTAAAATCAAATATTTCCACCTTTGTTAAAGGCTCTTATAAATTCACCGATAAAGATAATTATGACATTTCTGTTGTATTTAATCCCATGAGCGGTGAATATCACACATCTTTTGCACACGAAAGCAAGGTTTATTTACCGACAGATTTAATAACAACGATTGACAGATCCTTTGAAGAAGAGTATAATCTAAATGTTGATAAAGATAATTATACCAAAATCAACATTCTGTTAAAATATAAAAAAATCTGGTTAAACGAAGTAAACGACACTTATAATAAGCTTTTAGCTCTTTTAAGCGACGATAATAAAATACTTCTTATAAACGACCAGAAAAGCTGGACAGATAACTATGTAACAGAAAACACTCTTGTTAACTCAATACTCGCCGACCGCTATAAAGAAGAAACAAATCTTGATTTATACGACATTGAATATTCCTTATATAACGCAAGAACACGGGCATTGAAGCTTAAGAGAATATACGAGCGAGTTAAATAATGAAAAAATTAAAAGAACTTAGTGATTTCAAATCCGCATATGCCTATGCACTCCGTCTTATAGCATTAAAAGACTATACCTCAAAAATGATTGAGGACAAGCTTATATTAAAAAATCTTCCCGAAGATATTGCCAAAAAGGTTACAAAAGAGCTTGAACAAAAAGGCTATATTAATAACGAAGATTATGCAAAGAGATTTATCGAAGATTCAATAAATCTTAAAAATAAAGGCAGAAAATATATTGAATTTGAGCTTATAAAACGCGGATTTTCTAAAGAAGAGGCAACTTTACTTCTTGACGAATGCTACTCTTCACCCATTGAAGAAGCATTTAATAAAATTTTAAGAAAATATAACAAAAAATATCAAGAGCTTGATATAAAAGAAAAAAACTCTGTTAAAAACAAGCTTTTAAGGCAAGGGTATGTCTATGAAGAAATAAATAGTCTTACCGGAAAGAAGGAAACTTTTGAGTAAAAATGTATTTGTTGTATCCTTGGGATGTTCAAAAAATCATTGCGATTTAGAAAATATGATGGGACTTTTAAAATCTGCAGACTATAACATTGTTTTAGACGAATACACAGCAGATATAGCCATTATAAACACCTGCGGATTTATCGAGGATGCAAAAAAAGAAGCTATCGAAAATATTATTGAAATTGCAGAATTAAAAAGAACAGGAAAGCTTAAAACCCTTATAGTTACAGGCTGTTTATCTCAACGCTATAAGGATGAAATTCTTGATTCCTTTCCCGAAGTTGATATTGCAGTAGGAGTATTTGATTTCGATAATATTGTAGAGATTATAGAAAAAAACGAAAGAAAAGTATATGCGGATTCCAAGGAGCTTAAAAATTTCAACTCTATGCCAAGACTTCAGGCGACTCCCTTTTATACTGCATATCTTAAAATATCCGAGGGATGCGATAATTGCTGTACATATTGTGCCATTCCCAAAATAAGAGGAAGAATGAGAAGCCGGGATCCCGATTCTCTTATAAAAGAAGCCGAAATTTTAGCGGCAAACGGAGTAAAAGAGCTTATTATAACAGCTCAGGATACTTCAAGATACGGACTTGATTTGTTCGGAAAGCCACATCTTATCCCGCTTCTTGAAAGACTTTCAGAAATTGAGGGAATTTCATGGATAAGACTTCACTATCTGTATCCCGAAATGGTTACAGATGAGCTTATTGAATATATCGCAGCAAACGAAAAAATACTTAATTATTTCGATATTCCTATACAGCATATAAACAACCGTGTTTTAAAGCTTATGAACCGTCATTCAGACAGAGAAACTATAATAGGGCGTATCGAAAAAATAAGAGAGCTTATCCCGAATGCTTGTATAAGAACTACTGTTATGACAGGTTTCCCCACCGAAACCGAAAAAGAATTCAAAGAGCTTTTAAAATTCATAGAAGATGCAAAATTCGACCGACTCGGTGCATTCGCATTTTCAGCTGAAGAGGGAACTGCTGCAGCAATCATAAAAGGTCAGGTTCCGGTAAGAAAAAGAAAAAAACGAATGGAAAAAGTTCTTAAAATTCAAAACAGCATTATAAATAAAAAGGCAGAGAACGAAAAAGGAAAGATATACGATTGTCTTATAGAGGGATACCATAACGAATATGGCGTATATTTCGGAAGAACTTATAAAGACAGTGTCGATATCGACGGTCTTTTGATGATAAAAGAAGAAAATAACAAAATTGAGCTCGGCGATATTGTAAAGGTTAAGGTTACAGCCGCCGACGGATACGATTTAACAGGAGAATTAATATGAACACACCAAATAAATTAACAGTTTTAAGAATACTTCTCGTTCCCGTACTTCTTGCGGCAATTTATCTTATGCCCGAGGGAATAATAACATCACTCATCTGTGCAGCACTATTCGGACTAATTTCTTTAACCGATATGCTTGATGGCAAAATTGCAAGAAAACACAATCTTATTACAAATTTTGGAAAATTTTTAGACCCTCTTGCAGATAAAATTCTTGTGGTATCGACTCTTGTAGCTTTCATTTCCAAAGGTTACATCCCATCACTCATTGTTATTATAGTAATAATAAGAGAATTTACCGTAACATCTTTAAGACTTATAGCAGCAGCAGATAATATAGTTATCGCTGCATCCAATTTCGGCAAGCTAAAAACAGTATTTCAGATTATAAATATACTTATTTTGTTCTTCTATCCGGTTGTAACAAATATCATTCCTTTCCCCGTATGCGATATTATAAGCTGGGTAATGGCAGGAATTACTGTTCTTTCCGGAGCTGATTATTTGATTAAAAACATAGGCGTGATTAATTTCAAAAATTAGGAATTAAATTAAATGCAAAACGCAGAATGCAGAATGCAAAATTAAGGTGTCGGCAAGCCGACGGAATAAAAAAACTTACCGCAATGTTTCACTCGAAACATTGCGGTTTTTGATTTAAAAATTAATACTTGTAAATTATTTTATTATATGGTAAAATATAATCACCACATAATTACATATAGACATTTCAAAAAAGGGAAAATACTTTGGTAAAAAGTGTTTTCTCACAAAATCAACCCTTTTTTGGAATGATTGTAATTGTGTGGTGCAAAAGAGAAAGACGCTTTTTCGTGCGTCTTTTGACGCACTTTTTTAATTTACGGAGGTTGTAATGATGGAACAGAGAAAAGAGATATTGTCAAAAGAATATGTAAAAGACTTCACTTTTGATATTATATTCAAGGAGTTTTATAACAAATTTTTATTGGATAATGAAAATTTTCTTAGTAAATTCAATTTTGAAGCCATCTTCACTCTTGCAGGTGTCAACGATATATTAAATAAGAATTTCACTCCTGAAGAAACAGTAGAAAAGATTAAAATTGTAATAAATGATAACAGAGCTTTTATGAAAAAAAGAAGTTAAATATTTTTATAAGAGAGCAGAACTAATAAGTGAATTAGGAATTAGGAATGAATGATAGCCTTATGCCATTCGGCAAGGCTATTCATGTGTTTTATCACTGAATTTAATATAATTAAAACCGCAATGTTTCACGTGAAACATTGCGGTTAGTTTTTTTATTCCGTCGGCTTGCCGACACCTTAATTTTGCATTCAGCATTCTGCATTTTGCATTTAATTTAATTCCTAACTCCTAATTCCTAATTCACTTATTCGTTCTGGTTACACTTATTACATCTTTTATCTGTCTTAATTTAGAAAGTGCTTTATTTAATTTTTCTGCAGAATTTATTTCAAGTGTTACATTAATTAAGCTTAAGAGGTCTTTTGTTGTTTTTGCATTTAAAGCCTTTATAGGAATTTTAAGTTCGGAAAGACAAAGTGTTATATCCATTAAAAGTCCTGCTCTGTCGTTACAGGTAATAAGAAGCTCGCAGAAATATCTGCCCTCTCTGAATTCTTTATCTGCCCATTCTACTTCTATTAATCTGTCTTTGCTTCCGTCAGCTTTTTCAAGGTTCCATATAGATAAACAGTCTCTTCTGTGAACAGAAACACCTCTGCCTCTTGTTATATAGCCTACAACATCATCGCCCGGAACAGGGTTACAGCATCTTGCAAATTTAACAAGACAATTATCTATTCCTCTAACGATAATGCCCGTTTTATCTACTTTCTGTTTGGTTATATTAGTATCTATAAGGTCAGCAACATCAAGGGTTTCAGAGATTTTCTTCTTATACTCCTTAACCCTGTTTAAAACCTTATCGAGAGGAACTCTTCCAAATCCCAGTGTTACAAAAAAGTCCTCAAGCTGATGAAAAGAAAATCTTTTAAGAACAAATCCAGAAAAATCTGGTTCCATGAAATCTTTTAAGGTAAGATCATATTTTTTAAGCTCTTTTTCCATTATTTCCTTACCTTTATTAAGATATTCTTCTCTGTTAATCTTTTTAGACCAGGATATAATTTTACTTCTCGCCTGTGAAGTTTTAGCTATTTTAAGCCAATCCTGGCTGGGGCCTTGTGTATGAGCAGAGGTTATAATATCAACTATATCCCCGTTTTTAAGCTCTGTTTCAAGGGGCATTATTTTGCCGTTTACTTTAGCTCCGGTCATTTTACAACCGATTGCCGAGTGAATAGCAAAGGCGAAATCTATAGGTGTTGAGCCCATAGGAAGACTTATAACATCGCCTTTCGGTGTGAATACAAATACTTCATCAGAAAATAAATCTATTTTTAAATTACTTATAAATTCGCCCGGAGTTGCGTTCTTTTCGTCCTCTAAAAGCTGTCTTACCCATGAAAGTTTTGAATCAAGATCGCTTTTGCTTCCGCCCTCTTTATACTTCCAGTGGGCAGCAATTCCGTATTCTGCGGTTTTATGCATTTCCTTTGTTCTTATCTGAATTTCAAAAGGCACACCGCTGTGAGATATAACCGTAGAATGAAGGGACTGATACATATTCTTTTTGGGCATTGAAATATAATCTTTAAATCTGCCCGGCATTGGAGAATAAAGCTCGTGAGCCACTCCCAGAGCGGTATAGCAGTCTTTTAAATCATCTACTATAACTCTTACGGCAAATAAATCGTAAATAGATTCCATTGTTTTTCCTTTAAGGAATAATTTACGGTAAATGCTGTAAAAATGCTTAATTCTGCCCTCTACCTGACAGTTTATTCCGGATTTTTTTATTTCAGTTTCAAGGTTATCCTGAATTTCTTTTAATATTTTTAATCTCTCTGCTCTTTTCTGTGCAATTTTTTCGGTTATTTCCTTATATGCAACAGGGTCAAGATACATAAGAGATAAATCTTCGATTTCCCATTTTAAGCTGTTTATACCCAGTCTGTGAGCAAGAGGAGCATAAATCTCCATTGTTTCAAGAGCTTTTACTCTTCTCTTGTTTTCGGGTATAAATTTCATTGTTCTCATATTATGCAAACGGTCTGCAAGCTTTATTATTATAACTCTTATATCCTTTGCCATAGCAAAAAACATTTTTCTAAGGCTTTCTACCTGCTGTTCCTCTTTAGAGGAATAAGGTATTTTACCAAGCTTTGTAACACCATCTACAAGTATGGCTATTTCCTCGCCGAAAGAGGCTGAAAGCTCTTCATAAGTAACTTCAGTATCTTCTATAACATCGTGCAGAAGAGCAGCACAGATTGTCTGGTCGTCCATACCGAGATCGCATAAAATAAGCGCAACTTCGCAAGGATGGGTAAAATAAGGCTCTCCCGAATGCCTGTATTGACCTTCGTGACATTTTTCACTAAAATCATAAGCTTTTCTTATAAGCTCTCTGTCTGCCGTATTATTTATTTTTTCAAGCCTTTCAATTATCTTGTCAAACATTTTTACCCTCCCTTTCTTTCAAAATGCACAATTCAGAATGCAGAATTTAGAATTAATTGAAACCTGATATAGCTCCGCCGTATGGCTTGGAGCTATCCATCATTCCTAATTCCTAACTCCTAATTCCAAATTCTCTTCACGCCAGTCTTATATCTTTAATTCTTATCTGAAAGCTCTTTTCTCCGCGATAATCATTGATATTTGCGGTTCCCGCGATATATATTTCTTCGTCTTTCTTTAAGCTTGAAGCATATTTACCGAGAGAAAATCCAATTGCATTTAAAAAAGTATTTTTCTTTTTAACCATTAGTCTTAAATGCTTACCCTCTTTGAAATCGGTGCTTTTTACTACCTTCGCATTTTTAACAACAAATACAGGCTGCGGATTTGCCATACCAAAAGGCTCAAGCATTGATACCTTGTCTGCAAATTCAACTGTCATTTCATTTTCGTTAATTTCACTGTCTATAGAAAGCTCTCTTACTATATTACCGTTCATTTTTTCCTTTGCATAACGGGTAATTTCAGCTTTAAATTCTTCGAATTTATCCTGCTCTATAGTAAGACCTGCAGCAAGCTCATGTCCGCCGAATTTAACAAGAAGATGGCTTACACTTTTTAAAGCCTCGTATATATTAAATCCCTTAATACTTCTTAAAGAGCCTTTTCCTATACCGTCTTCAAAGGTAATCATAATAGAGGGCTTGTAGAATTCATCGGTTAATTTAGATGCAACAATACCTATAACTCCGCTATGCCATCCCTCTTTTCCGAGGACTAATATATCTTCGTTTTTATATTCTTTATTGGTTCTTATTTTCTCAGAAACCTCATCATATATTGATTTTTCAACTGTTTGTCTTAAAATATTCTGATTATTTAATAAAGATGCAATTTCTTTTATTTTATCATCATCTTTTGAAATAAACATTTCTACCGCATCTTTGGCACTTCCCATTCTTCCCGAAGCATTAATTCTGGGTGCTATCTGGAAGCTTAAAATGGTTGATGTAACCGCTTTTTTATCCATTTCTGCGGCATTTAAAAGGGCGTTTATTCCTCTGCATTTTCCCTCTTTTATAATGTCTATTCCGTTTTTTACGATTATTCTGTTTTCCTCTATTAAAGGGACAATATCCGCAACTGTTCCGAGTGCGGTAAGAGATAAAATTTCATTCATAATGCCCGACGGAAGCTCTCCGCCCGAAAGAGCAAGAATAAGCATAAAAGCAACTCCCACTCCCGCAAGCTCAGAAAAAGGAAACTCATTATCTTCCCTTTTGGGATTTATAACTGCTTCGCACTGAGGAAGTATTTCGGGGCATTTATGGTGGTCTGTAACAACAACATCCATACCGCATTCTTTAGCCTGTAAAACCTCATTTACTGCGGTTATTCCGCAATCTACAGTTATAATCAAATCAGCATTTTTACTCTTTAAATAATCTATAGCTTCTGAATTTAATCCGTATCCGTCTTTTAACCGGTCAGGTATATAATAAAACACATCTGCATTAAGATATGAAAGATACATCATTAAAACAGTTACACCGGTTATTCCGTCTACATCATAGTCGCCGTATACAGCAATTTTTTCTTTGTTTTCAATTGCTTTTTTTATTCGTAAAACCGCTTTATCCATATCTTTCAGGAGAAAAGGGTCGCTTAAATTTTTCATTTCGGGTTTTAAAAACAGCTCTGTTTTTAAAGGAGTATCAATACCGCGGCTGACAAGAATTCTGGTTATTGATTTTTCAATTCCGGTCTCTTTTGAAAGCTTATCGGCTATCTCTTCGTCCGCCTTAACGGTAACCCATTTTTGCTTAACCATATTTTCTCCTTTCTTATAATAAATAATATAAGATATAGTATATAACAAAATTTCTCTTAATTCAAGTGTTTTTTTATTTATTGTTGTTTCACGTGAAACATTCCACTGTTTTTCCACCGATTTTCCATTGAAATTACCGGAATATCAAAAAATGCTTGCTTATTTGGAATTTGTATGTTAAAATATATTAGATATATTATATTATATAATAATATATTTATAATTTATATGAGCGGTGATACGAATGGGAAAAATAATTGCCGTTGCCAATCAGAAAGGCGGAGTAGGAAAAACAACTACTGTTGTTAACTTAAGCGCCTGTGTGGGAAATGAGGGTAAAAAGGTTCTTGTAATAGATGCCGACCCACAGGGTAACACAACCAGCGGCTTCGGTATAGATAAAAATAATTGCGAATATTCTTTATACAATATTTTGGTTGAAGACGGTTCTTTTTCATCAGCCGTTATAGAAACTGAATTTAAAAATATAAGTGTCTGCCCCTGCAACATGGACTTGCTTGGTGTTGAGCTTATAATAGATAAAAAAGAAAATAAAGAATATATTTTAAAAAATGCTTTATCTGAAGTAAAAGATAATTACGATTTCATTTTTATAGACTGTCCGCCGGCACTCAATTATATAACAATAAACTGTCTTGCGGCGGCCGATTCGGTTATAATACCTATCCAGTGTGAGTATTATGCTCTTGAGGGAGTATCCGATCTAACAAAAAATATTTCATACATAAAACAAACTGTTAACCCCGATATAAAAATCGAAGGCGTTCTCCTTACTATGTATGATTCGAGAACAAACCTTTCCTCTCTGGTTTCAGAAGATGTTAAATCCTGTTTTCCCGGAAAGGTTTATCCCGTTGCCATTCCGAGAAATACAAGACTCGGCGAAGCTCCAAGCTACGGTCTTCCGGTTATTTATTACGATAAATACTGCAAGGGTGCTGTTGCTTATAAGCTTCTTTCTGAAGAATTTCTAAAACAACAGAGGAGGAAGGAAAGATGAAAAAAGGCGGACTCGGAAGAGGCCTATCCTCTATGATAGACCCCTCTCTTTCCTCGCTTAACGAAAATATTGTTTGCGAGGTAGATATAAATACAGTTGAGCCAAATAAAGACCAGCCGAGAAAAAATTTCGACGAAGGCAGGCTTGAAGCTCTTAAATTATCTATTGAAGAAATGGGAGTTATTCTTCCCATTATAGTTTCAAAAAAAGACTCCAAGGGTTATCACACCATTATTGCAGGCGAAAGAAGATGGAGAGCCTCAAAAATGGCAGGTCTTAAAAAAATTCCTGTTATTATAAGGGATTATGACGATAAGGTTTCCCAGGAGGTTGCTTTAATAGAAAATCTGCAGAGAGAAAATCTCGATGCGGTTGAAGAAGCAAAGGGCTACAAATCATTAATAGACGGTTTTTCAATGACACAGGAAGAAATAAGTAAAAAAGTCGGAAAAAGCCGTTCATACATAACAAATACATTAAGACTTTTAAATCTTCCCGATTCAGTTTTAAAAATGCTTATATCGGGCGAGCTTGAAAGAGGACATGCCAGAGCAATTTTAGGCGCTCCTACAAGTGAGGATATGGAAGAAATCGCTAAAATAACAGTCGAAGACGATTTAAGCGTAAGACAGGTTGAAGAGCTTGTTAAAAAATATTCTGAAATCA
>JAZOOC010000135.1:0-8132 GCA_045654825.1 Clostridia bacterium
TACAAGAAAAATTCAAAGATTTTTCCTCATCGAAAATCAACATATCATTTTTGTATGCCACACGATTCAGTGCCCCGGTAAGAGAGTCTGTTGTTGCGGCAAGTGTAGTTTTAGTAAGATGATTTTTATTATAAAGTGCCATCGAAAAACAAGCCGAAACTTTTTCAGCCAGCAGTCTTACCTGATTGCCTCGTTTAGAGTTAATAGCAGCCAAAATTGTAATATGATTAGCTTTGTTTATTGTGGCTGAAAGAGAAACTTCTCTGATTTTGTGTTCTTTCAAAAAGCTATAAAAAGAAGAATTTGTTTTTAACATATGCTTATTCGGTTTTATAAACAAAATATTAACTGTTCTGTTGTTAAGCTTATGGAAATCAGCCGCATAACGAAACAGCTCTGCACGGAAATGCTTGCTTTCGTTTTCAGAAAGCATAACTTCTTCATATTGAGGAGAAATATAGTGATAAAATTCTCCGTCTGTATCAAAGAATATAGCAGACCTTGAATTTGCAAATCTTGAAACCTCCGCCAAGGCATCTTGAATGTTATCTTGTTCGCCACTAGTTTCCAAGAGTTTTTTTCTGACACTGGATGCACACTCAGTTACAGCATTAACTTTTCTTTCGTTTGCCATCAATATCAATATATACAAAGCTATTATGGCAAGCATAACTGAAAATACTAAAAATAAAATACGAGCCATCCTATATGTCCCTGCATGCACTTGTGAGTCATATCTTCCCAATGCTATCATCCATCCAAATTCATCAACGGAAGAATAATGCAAATGAAGATTTTCATTTCTGTACGCAGACAGAAAAGACACAAAACCCTTATCAGTTGAGAGCAATTGCTCATAAGAAGAATCGTCGTTATACTTACGGTCTTTTAAAAATGAGATATTGCCAAGGTTGTCCTGAATTGTGTCTATAAGAATGTCACCTGAGTCTTTCTCGTAAACAAAAAGCTGAGCATCAAGCTCATCTACCATATTCTTATATCTCGCGCCAAGTTTATCAGGCTTTATAGCACCATATAATATACCGACTGTTTCACCATTCACTTCAATAGGAACAGCACTTCTTATAAGTTCATAATCTTTTTTAGTAAGATCGTTAATTCTGCCGCTTATGTATATGCCTTTTTCTTTTTCTTCCTCAAAAGAAATAACGCCCTCCATATTAGTAGAACCCGCTTTAGTCGCAAAAGTATTATCGGCATTTAAAATACCTATGTTTTCAATCATACCAATGGATTTGAAGGACTCAAACAAAAGACTATACTCATCTCCATCGCTATACAGCTTTGCAGCAAAGTTCGCCATTGTTGCAAGATTTTCTCTGTCAGATGTTAACTGCAGAATAATATCGTCCTTTATCTGCTTGGTCTGAACATGAAGACTTTCGTATTCTTCCTCTTCGGTTTTATTATATAAATAACTTACCATAGCAAGAAAAACCGCGCATAACAACATCGCAGTGACAATTGTGTATAGAATATTATGTTGTTTAGATTTTTTCTTTCCGTACTTTATTGCCATACCCATTACCTCTTAAATATATAACGCTTTCAAAAGTTAGATATACACATATAAAATTATATCATATATAATTCATTATTTCAATATTATTTGCCATTTTTCTACGTAGATCCCTGATTTTTTTAACAAAAAAACACTAACTTTTGTGTGGAAAACATTTTAGTTGTTTTTTCTTCGTCTTTTTCAATAAATTCATCATAGTTTGTTTGTAATGTAGTCGCTAAACCATTTACTATTATAACATGGAGGCTTTTTCATGAAAAGACACCAAATCATAAAAAAAGAATCTCATAATGAGATTCTTTTTTTGTATTTTTAATTATTTTGAAGCTTTCTTTTCGCCTCTTAACATAACCCAGATAGGAGTTGCAATACATATAGAAGAATAAGTACCGCATACAATACCTATTGTAAGAGCGAGCGCGAAATTCTTGATTGAATCAACACCAAGTATAAAGAGAAGAACTATAGTAACAAGTGTTGTTACAGAGGTGTTTAAAGTTCTTGTTAAAGACTGTGCAATACTCTTATTGGAGATATCTGCAAAAGGCTCTCTTTTTGAGTATTTAACATTTTCTCTGATACGGTCGAAGATAACGATTGTATCATTGATTGAATATCCGATAACAGTTAAAATAGCTGCAATGAATGTTGTATCAAGTGGCATTCTGAATATTACATACGCACAAAGAAGTATTAATACATTGTGAATAAGTGCAATTATTGCAGCAACACCCGATAAAAATTCAAATCTAAATGATATATATACAAGCATCAAGATTACTGCAACTATACTAGCAACAATAGCACCTTTTGCAAGTTCTTTACCAATGGTGGGAGAAACATTATTAACAGAAAGTCTGTCTGAATCTTCAAGTTTGTATTCTTCTTTAAAAGCGTTCCAAACTTTTTCAACTTCATCATCAGTTAAATGAGCTGATTTGATTGTAACAACAGTAGGTTCAATAAGAGATTCCTGAACTGCAGCAGCTTCTTTACCGGAAGCCTCTTCAAAAAGTTTGGATACTTCATTTTTATCTATTGTTGTTTTAATATCAATAACCATTTCGCTTCCGCCGGCAAAATCTACACCTAAAACGAAACCGCCTGCAGTAATATATACAATTACTGCAACAAGGAGTATAACAAGCGGAACAGCGAAAAAGTATTTTTTATTTTTCACTACATTAAGCATTATTTATCCTCCTTTGCTGTTTTCTTATTAAGACCGTAAAGCCATAAGTTTTTAACATTCATAGAGAATATTGCGCCAAGAAGGAATCTTGTTATAATAACAGCTGTTAATAAACTGATTATAATACCAAGTCCGAGAGTTACAGCAAATCCTCTGATTGTTCCTGTACCGAAGAAATAGAGAACAACTGCAGCAATTGCTGTTGTAATCTGACCGTCAAGAATAGCAGAGATAGCTCTGTTAAATCCTGCTTTCAATGAAGCACCGAGAGTTTTTCCGCTCTTTAATTCTTCTTTAATTCTTTCAAAGATTATTACATTAGCATCTACCGCCATACCAATCGAAAGAATAATACCTGCAATACCAGCAAGGCTTAAGTTAGCTTTAGTAAGGAGCAATGCATATGCAAGTATAACCATATATGCTAAAAGAGCAATGCTTGCAACAAGACCGGGAAGTCTGTATACAAAAATCATAAACAGCATAACAAGCAATATACCGATTGCACCGGCAAGTAAGCTTGAATTTAAAGCATCTTCGCCAAGAACAGGTCCTGAACTTCTTCTTTCTACAACTTTAAGCTGGAAAGGAAGCTGACCTTCTTTAATTGTTGTAGCAAGCTGTTTAGCTGTATCAGCATCAAAGTCACCACTGATAACGCAAGTATCAGAATTGATAGCTTCGTCAACAGAGGGCTGAGAATATATTTCTTCATCGAGCATAATAGAAATATAATTTTCTCCCTGGGGTTTCTGGCTCATTCTTGTTGTTGCATCAAAGAAACTTGACTGAGCATTAGAATTAAATGTGAGCTGAACATAATGAACAGATGCTCCGTTTTCGGAAAGTGGACCATACATGGGTTCAGCGTTTTTAACATCTTTACCGGTTAAAACAGTTGTACCCTCAGAATCTACAAAACTTAACTGTGCTGTTGCACCGAGAATTTTGATAGCTTCGTCCGGATTGGTAACTGTAGGAATTTCAACAGAAACTCTGTTTTCACCCTGTTTTGTAACTGTAGCTTCTGTGAAGCCTAAATTTGTCAGACGCTTGTACATTATATCTACAACTGTATCCATCTGATCTTCTGTTGGATTTGCAGTATCGGCTTCATAAACAATTACTGAACCGCCGGTTAAGTCGAATCCAAATCTTATTCCATTTTCTTCATCCATTACTCCATGAATTTTCACTGGAATATTTAGTGAGCTGAGCGATAATCCAAAAATTGCTGTATACGCAAATAATGCAATAAGCAGAATGGTTATCACAAGCTTGGTAATACCTTTTGCCATGCTTTTACCTCCTAAATGTATTATTATTTTCTCACTTCATTTTATTATAATAAAAAGTTAGCAAAGTGTCAAGTTTAAATTAAATTTCTTATAAAAATATTGTAGTATTCGGACAGTTGGGATGAGGTATTATGATTTCTTTAAATTACGATGCAACAGATAGATTGAGCTAAAATATTATAAAAAGCCGTAAAGTTCACACTTTAACGGCATATATTATTGATTAATATTACTTTTTATTTTGCTCATGCTTAAGTTTAGTCGCCAATCCACCTCTTAAGTGCCTTTCAGCTTTGTTAATATCAAGAATTTTTCTTGTCTTAAAATATAATGTTTTATTGATATATTTTAATCTTTCTGTTATATCTTTATGTACGGTTGATTTCGAAATACCAAATTCTTTTGCAGTATCGCGAACTGTTGATTTGTTTTCTATAATGTATTTTGCGAGAGCAACCACACGCTCTGAAATATAATCTTTCATAAATACACCTCAATCAATTGTTTCAGTATATTTATATGAAAGATTATATTGAGTTATGAATGCCCTTTGGAAAGTATATCAAATTATTTAGGGATTACGATAGTACTGTTATTTACACTCTTTTTATATATAACAAATTTACCACCGATTACCTGAACAGGCTCAGCACCTATTCTTTCACACACTTCATCGCATGCTTCCCTGGCAGTTAAAGGACTGTTTTCAAGCACATGAATTTTAATAAGCTCATGAGCTTCAAGTCCTTGTTCAAGCTGAATAAGTGTGTTATCGTCAATACCATTTTTACCAATTTGATATTTTGCCTGTATTGTATTAGCCAGACTTCTTAAATATGCTCTTTGTTTTCCCCTCATAGTTACTCCTTATAAACTTTAGGAAGCTGTCTCTTATGCTCAGTACGCAGATGAGCACCCTCAACAAGCTTTCTGTTTTCTTCAGAAATTATTCCATTTAAAATATAATCGTCGATTTCTTTATAGGTTATTCCCATTTCCTGCTCATCAGTCTGCCCTTCGAACAAAGCAGCTGAAGGTGCTTTAGTCATAATAGCTTCAGGTGCTTTGAGATAATCAAGAAATTCATAAACTTCTTTAACCGTTAAATCAGATATGGGATTAAAATCACAGGCACCATCGCCCCACTTTGTAAAATATCCCATATATCTTTCGCTTGCATTACCTGTTCCTGCAACTAACATATTTTTTGTTTGTGCTATTGAATAAAGAGTAGTCATTCTAAGTCTTGGATTAATATTAGCCATAGAAAGCTCTGTAAGCTCCCCTGCTGCTTTTTTTACTGAATCTATAAACAACTCTCTTGCAGGAGTTAAATCGACTGTTATATAGTCGATATTATACTTTTCATTAACTTCTATTGCATCTTTTAAATCTTCATTATAATTTCGTTTAGACACACATGGCATCATAACCGACAAAACATTATCACAAGCTAATTTGGAAAGAATGCCTACAAGTGCACAATCTTTTCCCCCGCTGTTTCCAAATATTATACCGTCAGCTCTTGCTTCCTTTAATGTGTTTTTTATAAATTCAACTCGTTTAGAAGTTTCTTCCTTATAATTTCTCATCCAAGTTACCTTCTTTATTTTGAGCAGGCTTAATTTCTGCATCAATAATTTCCTGTTGTTCTTTTTGTTCTTCTTCGCGTTTTTTCTGTTCTTCTCTTGCTCTTATTGCAAAATTATACTCAATCAATTCTTCCTCTTCTTTTTCATACGGGAAAAGAGTTATGAACTCATCACCGTCTATTTTTTCTTTTTCAAGAAGAACTTCTGCAACAAGGTGAAGTTTATCCATATTTTCTGAAAGAAGTTTCTGACAAATCTTATAAGCATTATCAATAATAGAACTGATTTCTTCATCAATTAACGCTGCAACGCTTTCAGAATAATCTCTTGTATGAGCAAAATCTTTACCTAAAAATACTTCGCTGTTATCAGTTCCGAATACCATGGGACCGAGTTTATCACTCATACCGTAACGGGTTACCATATCTTTAGCAATTTTTGTTGCTCTTTCTATATCATTAGATGCACCTGTGCTTATATCATTTAACACAAGTTTTTCAGCAACTCTACCGCCAAGAAGTGAATTTATCTCTTCAAGCATTTCAGTTTTAGATGCATAAGATTTATCATTGGAAGGAAGCGACAGAGTATATCCGCCAGCTCTTCCTCTCGGAATAATTGAAATCTGATGTACTTTATCCTGTGTAGGCATAAGTGCAGTTATTATAGCGTGACCGGCTTCGTGATAAGCAGTAAGTTTTTTGTCTTTTAACGTAACTTTTCTAGATTTCTTTTCCGGACCTGCAATAACCTTAATCATCGCATCTGACATATCTTTGTTTGAAATCAGCATTCGTTTATCTCTTGCTGCTAAAAGGGCTGCTTCATTTAAAAGATTTTCAAGGTCTGCACCTGTAAATCCCTGTGTTGTTTTTGCTACAACACTGAAATCTACATCAGATTCAAACTTTTTGTTATTTGCATGAACTTTTAATATTTCTTCTCTACCTTTGATATCAGGATAATTAACAGTGATTTGTCTGTCAAATCTTCCCGGTCTTAATAGTGCAGGGTCTAATATATCAGGTCTGTTTGTTGCGGCTATGACAATAATATTTGTATTATTCATAAAGCCATCCATTTCAACAAGCAACTGATTTAATGTTTGTTCTCTTTCATCGTGACCGCCGCCAAGACCTGCTCCTCTATGTCTGCCTACTGCCTCGATTTCATCGATAAACCCAATACACGGAGCACTTTTCTTAGCCTGGTCAAATAAATCCCTTACTCTGGATGCTCCGACACCCACATACATTTCAACAAAGTCAGAGCCGCTTATGCTGAAAAACGGAACACCTGCTTCACCTGCTACTGCTTTTGCAAGAAGAGTTTTACCTGTTCCCGGAGGTCCAACGAGAAGCACTCCTTTCGGAACTCTTGCGCCAATATCAGTAAATCTTTTTGAGTCTTTTAAAAACTCAACTATTTCAGCGAGGTCTTCTTTTTCCTCTTCAACGCCGGCAACATCTTTGAATGTGATTTTTTTAGCATCGCTTCCGGCAACTTTCGCACGGCTTTTTCCGAAATTCATTATTTTTCCGCCGCCCTGAGATTTATTCATCATGAGCGACCAGAATATACCAAGAACGATAAAAATAACTAACGGAGAAAGCAATGATAACCACCAAGGCATAGCAGCAGGAGTCTGAGTATCAACAGTTAATTCACCACTGTCTATTTTTTCAGTGAGAACACTGCCAAGCTCTCTGCTCATAGTATCATAACCCGGTATTTCAACCTCTGCTTTTTTATTATCATTATATAAAACATATGCAATATTTTCAACAACATCTATATGTTTTACATCGCCAGCTTTAATTTCTTTCAAAAGGTCTGAATAATATTTTTTTTCAGTTTCACCTGTTGTAAATACAAGACCGATTAAAGAGATAAACAATGCTGCTATTAAAAGATAAAAGGCTATCTCTTTTATTTTTTTCAATTTGCGTTTCCTCCTATTCATATATTTCTCTTTTTAAAATTCCTACATAAGGCATATTTCTATATCTGCTTGCATAATCAAGCCCGTATCCTATAACAAATTCATCGGGAATATCAAACCCTACATAATCAGGAACAATATCTGCTTTTCTTCTATCCGGTTTATTTAGCAATGTACAGATTTTAAGAGATTTTGGATTACGCTTTAAAAGAAGTTCTTTTAAATATGTAAGTGTTATACCGGAATCGATTATATCTTCAATTATAACAACATTTTTTCCACATATATCAACATCAAGGTCTTTGTTAATTTTAACAGCACCGGAGCTTTTAGTTGAAGCACCATAACTTGAAACTGACATAAACTCAAGTTCAGTATGCAAATTTATATTTCGTATAAGATCTGCAAGAAAAACAACAGAACCCCTTAATATACCGACAGCAATAAGACAATCTTCATCTTTGTAATCTTCGGTTATTTGTTCCCCTAATTCTTTAACCCTTTTACTCAACTGTTCTTCATTAAAAAGAATTCCAGCAACATCATTATCAAACATTATTGTATC
>JAZOOC010000136.1:0-1986 GCA_045654825.1 Clostridia bacterium
GAATTGTAGCTTTCTACATCAGCTGCTTTGGTAGAAAAGGTATAGCTTTTAAAATCTCTTTTTGCGGAAAGAATATTTCCCTGGGTAACTATTTTATCAGTGCGAGGATAGTAAATACTGATTGACTGAACAGAGTTGTAGGGGAGCAGAGCACCTCCCAGGTCTGAATTGAGAACGTGTATATTGTAATAAACATCACTATCATTCCAAGAATACTTTTCTCCTATAGAGAGGAGCTCTTTATCATTTGTCATCTGGAGAACAAACGAGTCAAACCCGTGCTTTATGGATTGTATGTGAGAAGTTATTACACCCGATGTATTGTAATGTGCTGTGTGCATTTCTTTTTGTAACTTATCTGATGAGAAATGCAACAAATAGCTCATAAGAAAAACAAAACATAGAAACAGAGCCGCATACGGAACTAAAATCCACCAAATTATACTGATGTCAATTTTTCTTCTCTCTTTCTTTTTTGATAATGAAAGTTTCATAAATTTACTCCTTAGATTAATTAACACACTAATATTATACAAGAAGCAACTATAGAAAACAAGAGGAAATTTTTTAGGTGTAATTCAATTGAAACACGATTCCGAAAGAATAAATGTCTGAAAACCAGAAAAAGCTAAGAAATTGCACTATGTGTCAAAGAAAAAGAAAGTTGAAATAAAAGCATAGGGGTATTAAACTAAAAGTAAAGTGGAGGCAACAGTCTTGTGCTGCCTTAAACATTTATCAAAGGAGTTAGAATCATGGCTAGAAAAATCAAAGAAAAGAAGTACACCGAACCATGGATAAAGAGAGCGCGCAAAGATATTTTGAAGAATAAAAGTATATATCTTATTATGCTCCCGGGTATCCTGTTTTACATATTGTTTCATTATTTGCCAATGTATGGTGTGTCAATGAGTTTTGTTGATTATTATCCAAACAAAGGCATACTGGGAAGCCCTTATGTAGGTTTTAAATATTTTAAGGAGTTCTTCGAAGGAATATATGCATGGCGAGTTATAAAAAATACTTTGGCTATCAATTTTTATGGCTTATTATTCGTGTTCCCGATGGGAATTATTCTGGCATTATTGATGAATGAGCTTCGTTCGAAAAAATTCAAGAAAACAGTTCAAACTGTGACATATTTGCCTCATTTCGTTTCCTTGGTTGTTGTTTGCGGTATGGTGGTTGACTTTACCTCTTCAGATGGATTCATTACAATGATTGTAAACGCAATTACCGGAAAGGAATATTCAAACCTTTTGTATGAAGTGGATATGTATCGCGGAATATATGTTGCATCTGCAGCCTGGAAGAATATTGGCTGGAACAGTATTATTTATATGGCAGCTCTTTCAGGTCTGGATATGGATCTGTATGAAGCAGCAGAAATTGATGGTGCAGGAAAGTGGAAACAGCTTTGGCACATTACAATTCCGGGAATAATGCCGACGGTAGTTACGATGTTCATCTTAACTATTGGACAGATGATGTCAGTCGGAGCAGAGCAAACTATTCTTCTCTACAATCCCGTCGTATACGAAAAGGCGGATGTTATTTCAAGCTTTGTCTACAGATACGGTCTTGAAAAATCTGAGTTTAGCTATTCTGCAGCGGTAGGCTTATTTAATTCAGTTATCAATGTTATACTCGTCTTTTCTGCAAATAGGTTGAGTAAGAAGGTAACTGGCAGCGGTATCTTTTAAGGGAGGGACATAATATGATTAAAAGAAGTAGAGGCGAGCGCATTTTTAATGTGTTCAACATAATCTTACTTATAGTGATATCACTTGTTACTTTATATCCGTTTTTATACGTTGTTTTTGCATCATTTTCAAATCCGATAGAATTTTTAAAACACGATGGAATGCTTTTGAAACCAACCGGATTTTCTTTGATGGCTTATGAGAAAGTTTTTGAGAAAACTGAGATATGGATGGGATATGGAAATACACTGTTTTATGTAATAGCAGGAACATTTATCAGCAT
>JAZOOC010000137.1:0-2191 GCA_045654825.1 Clostridia bacterium
ATGTGCGGTAAGTTTTGTGCAGTCAGAAGTATGAACAAGGCATTAAATGGTGAGCACATTGATATATTGTAAAATTAAAAATTGAAAAGTCAAAGATAATTAAATTGTTGTCAGTGGCATCTAAACTATTCGGTTCTTCCAAAATAAAAAGTCATCATAAGATGGCTTTTTTATTTTCTAAGTTAGATTTTAAACGCCCCAGTAGGTTAAGGAACGTGGAGGAAATTTTAGTGGTTCCAGTTTATACTTGATATAAAAAAAGCAGCCAAAAAATGTACGTCCCTATATGGACTTCGGGATTGTTTTATTTTTGAGTTTTTGGAAAATAACAGGGAATAAGAACCTCAGTCATATGTGTTTCTTAAATTTTGTTAATTATATTCTGTTTCATATATTCCGTAGGCGTTAGTCCTGTTTTTTCTTTAAAAAATCGACAGAAATTATAAGAAGATTGGAATCCGCATTCTTCAGAAATTGAATTAATTTTAAAGGTTCCTTCTAAAAGAAGTTGTTTTGCTTGTTGCAACCGTATCTCGGAAATGTATTGTTTCGGTGTAGTTTTTAAATGCTTTTTAAATAGTTTTCTTAAGTAAATCTCACTTATATTACATTCTTTTGCAAGAGTTTCATTTGTAAGTTTTAGTTCCTTATAATTCTTTCTTATATATTGAACAGCAGGAATAATAGTTTTACAACAACAATCTGTTGAAACAATATTATGTATCATATTATAAAATATACTTATAACTTTTGTACGGGTTTCCGGAAACAGAATAAGTCGTTTTATGGTGTTAAAGTCATTCATAAATATATCAACATTATCAATGGGAAACAAAAGAAAGGTATCACACAGCGGTTCGGTGCATGTAAAATTGATAACAGGGAAAATACCCGTTTTATCACCTTTTATTGTATAGCTCTGTCCCTCGGGAAGTATTATGATATGTTTATTGTCCGATATTATTTTTTTGTCGTTGTGAGTATATGTAATCTGACCTTCACTGCAGAAAGACATTCCGTAACATTTTCTGTTAGTCATTTTTTCAAATCTCCCCTTTGGGGAATAAACCGTTATTGCATCTGTGATTTCCGTAACAACAATATTCTTTAAATTTTCCATAACCTCACCAAGTCAATTATATTATTTTAGTATTAAAAAGTCAATAATGAATATAAAATTAGTATCAGAAATGTATAAAAGATATCATTTTAGGTATTGAATCATCCTGTAAAACTGTATAAAATAAATAAGAGGATCAAAACATCCAAATAGACGAATGCAGAAAAACAATAAGAAAGGAAAATATTATGAACACTGATATTAAAAAAATTCTTGTACTTGGAGCTACCGGTGCAATGGCAACATATATGATACCGGAACTTTTAAAAAAAGGCTACTATGTAGACGGAGTCAGCCTTGATGAAGTTGTCAGTCATGATGACAAACTTACATATACAAAGGGCAATGCAAAAGACCTTACCTTTTTAACGAAGCTGCTCAAAAAGAAATATGATGCAGTTGTAGATTTTATGGTATATAATTCTCTTGAATTGTTTAAGCAGTACTATGAGCTGTTTCTTGAAAATACAAAACATTATATATTTTTTTCAACTTACAGAGTTTATGCTGATGACTCACCTCTTAGTGAAGATTCAAAAAGACTTTTAGATGTAGAAAAGCCAGATGATTTTGTAACTGAGTTTGAATATTCTATATATAAAGCTCAGCAGGAGGATTTTCTTAACACCTCAGAATATAAGCACTACACTATTGTTCGTCCTGCAATAACATATTCAAAAAGAAGATTTCAGCTTACAACACTTGAAGCAGATGTGTTGATTTATCGTATGCTTCAAGGGAAGACCGTTGTTCTTCCTGAAAGTGCAATGAATAAACAGGCAACAATGAGCTGGGCAGGAGATGTTGCGAAGATGCTTGCCGCAATTATTTTAAATCCCTCTGCATTCGGGCAGACCTACAATGTGGCTACATCTGAACATATGACATGGAAAGAAGTTGCAGAAATATATGAAGAAATAGGCGGACTTAAATATGTAACTACAGATGACGATACTTATGTTTACTTATTGACCGGCAATTCTTCCTATGCAGTATATTCAAGACAACAGCTTTTATACGACAGATGTTATGACAGAATGGTTGACAATAGCAAAATTCTCGCACTCAGCA
>JAZOOC010000138.1:0-6320 GCA_045654825.1 Clostridia bacterium
GTAAGCAGATAAATTGTTATTTACATTCAAAAGATCAGTAAGTGTATAAATTTCATACGGTGCTTCTTCTGTTCCGTTTGGTTCAAGCTTTGTTGAAACAAATGTTGCTGTTAAAACGCCGTCGCTATTTACATCAAATTCAACATTTTCAGTTGTTCCTACTTGGGTTTCGCCAAATAATACTTTTTCTACCGCAAATTCTTCGTTTGCAGTTACAGTAAATGCAGCTTTATCCCCTTTTCTTACATAGACAGTTCCCGAAGGAGTGATTGTACCATTTTCGGGCTGAGTTACAGTTACAGTCCAGAAATCGATTGTTGCGTCTGTCTGGGGATTTGCTGTTATATCCGGGAATGGATAACCGGATGCATTATTTGTAAATCCTGTAATAGTCTTAGCTTTCATAGCTGCAAGATTTAAAGGAGTTGTATAATCAATTCCGTCATCTTTATTATTACCATCAAGATAATATACATTTGTACTTGTTGAATCAAGCTGATTATTAGTAACAATCGGATTATTAGCTTTTCCTATATTATATACACCGGCAAAAACAGGTGTTACACCCGTATAAATATAAGAAACAATTCCTGCAGCGGATGCTCCTGTTATAGTACCTGTATTATAAACATTTGTTAATTTGCTGCCCTTTGTTGAACGGGTTTCGCCTATAATTCCGCCTGCAACACCACCTGTAGCTGATATAGAACCATTGTTATATGCAGATGCAATACCGACACCCAGGTTCGGATCTACATAGCCTATGATACCTCCGGCAGTATTTACAGTTGCTGATACATCGCCGTGATTTGCAAATACAGACATAGCATATCCTAAATATCTGGCCGACCCTATAATTCCGCCTGCATATCTTTCAGCGGTAACATTACCATAGTTATAAGCGTTGTTAATTGCTCCGCTCTTATAACTGTTGAAATATCCTACTATACCACCGACATTAATTTTATTACCGCTGACTGTTCCGTAGTTATAACAGTTGTATATGGGATACTTTGTTGTATCGCCGGTTGTATAAGATACATAACCTGTAATACCGCCTGCGTAACTGTTTGTTGCATCTGTTTCTGAAGTAACATCTGCACGGTTTGTAACATTTTTTATGTTTGTTCTGTTCGCTTCACCTGTAAGAGCACCTACATATGAAGCACCTTTTACTGAACCTGTTAGTTGTAAATTTTCAATGGTTGCAAGACTTGTTTTAGCAAATAAACCTACATAATCAGATGTTGAATTGATTCCCAGATTAATGCTGTATCCCTGTCCGTCAAAATTACCTGTAAAGGGTGCAGCTGAGCTAGCAAGAGGTGTAGTAAGCTTTTCTTCAATATCATTCTTAAGAATATAATAAGCTGATAAATTATCATTTACTTTAAGAAGATCTGCGAGAGTTTTTATCTGATAGGGATTATCTTTACTTCCATCCGGTAAAATAGTGCCTGCATCCTCATTCTGCAGATTGTTTATAAGCTGAGGATATGGATTTCCCGTAGGACTACCCTTCATCCATACAGTTGATCCCAGACTTTCTGCCATAGCCGCTAATTCATCTGAGGTTTTTGCAATCTCACCGCAAACAGGTGTTAAAGCATTAAGAGTATTTAAATAATAGTT
This sequence comes from Clostridia bacterium, assembly GCA_045654825.1. Lineage (GTDB taxonomy): Bacteria > Bacillota > Clostridia > UMGS1840 > HGM11507 > JAZQFU01. The sequence continues at coordinate 1,633 of JAZOOC010000138.1, forward strand.
TGTTGATGTTGCGGGTGCAGTTGCCGTACCTGTTTTAGCTGCTGTCATATAGCCTGCGGCATTATTGATTTTTACTTCACCGATATTATATGTTTTGGTTATATAAATTTTTGTTGTTGCTATGTCTGCGGCAATACCGCCTGCGTATCCGCCCAATTTAACAGCTGTGATATTTCCTGTGTTATAGCAGTCAGTTATATACAGATTATAGGTAAGAATTTTACTACCACTTATGCCACCTGCATAGTCATAGCCTGTAATATTACCGGTATTATAGCTTCTTTTGATATGAGTTAAATAGGAAGCGCTTACTGCTGATGAATATCCGGATATACCGCCTGCCGCAAGGAGTGTTGTTCCCGTAGCGGTATTGCTTCCTGAAACTATAGCCTCGTTTGCACACAGCTCAATTGTTCCGCTTCGCATATATCCGACTACACCGCCCATATATGTAGTAGCTATGGATTCTGTTTTTGTAACCGTTCCGCGATTAATACAGCTTTCAATAGTATCGCCGTATTTATAAATAATACCTGTTATTCCGCCTACATAGTTTGATTCACCGCTTACCGAAATATTTCCTTCATTTATACAGTTTTTAATTGTACTTGGATTTTCCGGTTCTGCTTGTAAATTTCCAACAGCATTTTTATAAACATCGCCTCCGGCTATGCCGCCGATACACCACGGCAGATTTGCCACGCTGTTTCTTAAGCCGCTTGATGTAATTGAAGCCTTATTTGTTATATTTTTTATAGTTGCACCATCAATTTTACCTGCAACAGAACCAATATATCCTCTTCCGTTGATACTGCCTTCGATAGTAATATTTTCTATTGTTCCACCATTTAAGAAGGCAACAAGTCCCTGATAGTTATATGTAGAACTTATATTTACCTTAATTACCGGGTTTCTGCCTTCCATGGCACCAATAATTTTTCCTGAAAATCCTTCCGGCTCTGTACTGTAAGCAGAAACCGCTCCAATGGATGCTGTTACAGCACCTTCAGTGCCGTCTTCATAGCACTCGATATCGTTTGTTATGTGATAGGTAGCGCTCATGGGATAACCCTCTGTTCCGATTAATTCCCAGTCATGAAGACTGTTGATAATAAACGGATCGTTGTCTGTGCCAGTGCCTGTTATAGTTGCTTCCGCAAATACAGGGAAAGAGAAAAATGCAACCAACAAGCTTAAGGTAATTGCGATTGAAATAATTCTTTTCATAATTCTTCTCCTTTTAATTTTTTTATATTGCAGAGATATTAATAACCTCTGGTTAAATAGGATGATGAAATTCCCGAATAGAAACCATTGAAATAGTTAGCCGTTACAAAAGGTAATCTTTTTTCTTCGAGTTCGGGAAGCGTGGTAATAGTGCCGTTTAAATACATTTCGAGCCTTTTTGCCGTGGTTATTATTCTTGCAAGCTTAGCGCCGTATCTTCCGTCTACGGTTTCAAACCCGAAAGGCTTGCATGTTTCGTGCCACATTTCGAAATGTATATTTTTAAGATTCAGGAAATCCTGTTCCAGTTCCTTAAGATACTCATCTTTTACTTTTTCAAGAATTTCAGTGTCATTTGAATAGCCTTTATTTATCATGGAAGTAATATTGATTTTATCGGCAGCGAGCTTTGAAATTAAAGCTACATATTCAAAATGCTTTTTAAAGTATCCGTCCTTTTCAGAAGCCGATGAATATTTTTCATAGTATTTATTGTAATGAGCAACGAGTTCTTCGCTGATATCCGCATCTGCCATACCGCAAAGAATATCGTTATAAATAATATGCTTTATGTTTAACTCCGTCTTACCGAATTCAAATTGTTTCACCGGATATAACACTCTTGATATATCAATGAAATCATCCAAAGAAGCGTTAAATAGAATTTTAAGCTTCTTGTTAAATTCCTCTTCGGTTACTTCCTTTTTATATGAATATTCACCATAAAGAACACACCCGGGAAGAGTAAACATATGGTTAGTTTCACATCCGTCGTCACCCCAGACAGTACCAAACACTTCATCAATTCCCTGTTCTTTGCAAACCGTAAGTGAAGCATCAACCGATTTGAAACTGTGAATATAGTCGGGAAGAAAACCTATCCATGTCCAGAAACCGCCTGCAAAAATCACCTTGTCCGTAAATTTCTTATGTTGTGACAACATATGGCGATAGAAATTTTTGTCCGTATGGTAATAATCCCAATATGTAAAACCTACATTTTCAGGAAGAAGATCTCCTACAGAATCGGGAATTTTTACAGATTCATCGTAATAAGCATCAATTTTTGAAAAAGTTCTGAAATACATATCACTCCATATAACAGGTTCGAGATTATATTTATCCGTGATCTCTTTAACTTTTGCTATATGTTCACTGACTATGTCGGTAACATTTTTAAATCCTTTTTCTTTAAGATATTTGCCGGCACCTATTCCCCATGCTTCATCCATACCTACATGAATTCTATTTGTTTTAAAGCAGGAAGATACTGTTGAAATTATTTTTTCAATAAATTTATAGACTTCTTCGTTTTCCGCCATAAGAACAGTAGCGGTATCTGAAATATTTTTACCCTCGAACCATTTTATATACTGTTCAAAGTGACCGAGTGTCTGAATGCACGGTATTGCTTCAATTCCGTATAATGACGCGTATTCGTCTATTTCCTTCAATTCATCCATGGTATACTTTCCGCGCATATATCCGAAATATGGAAAGCACTCGACTTCATATACATCTTCCATATAAACATATAATATATTGAGTCCGCAAAGAGCCATATATTCTATATACTCTTTAATTTTCGGAACAGTCATTACTCCGGCTCTTGACATATCGAGCATAATTCCGCTTTTTTTGAACTGTCTCTCTTCTTTTATTTCACGGTCTTTTTCAAAAGTAATAAGTTCAGCGGTTAATAACACCGAACGAAAAAGTTCCGAATCCGAAGTATATGAAACGTAAATAGAATTCGCAGTCTTTTTAACATTAAAAGCATCGGATTTTTCGTATGTGACAGTATATTCACATAAATTCTGAATGTTTGTTTTTTCAAAAAGCTTAATAATTAAATCCCGTTTATCTTCATTTAATCCTACAAAATTCATAATTTTACTCCTGTTCATATATTGTTAAAACAAGTTTGCAAAGCTCTGCCCTTGATAAATTTCCTTTAGGACGGAAATCATTAGCATCATATCCGTTAATCAGCCCATAGCTTTTTAAAGTCTTAACAGCTTCCAGTGCATAATCCGAAATAGATTCAATATCAGAAAAATCAGTATCCGATACTTTTTCAAAGCTGATTTTTTTATAGTTTATAACACGAGCTATAATAACCGCAGCATCTTCACGGGTAATGTTGCTGCCTGTTCCGAATAATTGGGGACTGATTCCGTTGATTATTCCCGAATTATACGCTACATTAACATACGGATAATACCAATCTGTTGTTTTTACATCTGAAAAGCTTATATTCCCTGACACTTCCGGTTTGAATAATTCCGATATTATTTTTATGAATTCCTCTCTTTTAACCGGTCTGTCGGGTCTGAAGCTTCCGTCTTCGTAACCGTTTACAACATTTCTGATATATAAATTATTTATATATTCATATGCCCAATGTTCTTTGGATAAATCAGTGAAGCTTGACTCCTTTATGACTTCCTGCGGTTTTTCTTCCGGTTTGGTTTCAGCTTTATCGTCTTCCTTATCCTTGTTATTATCTTCGGTATATGCAAAGCCTCCGCCGGCACCACCGCCACCGCCGCCAGAGCCGGAGCCGCCTCCCAGACCCTGCGCATTGGTAACTGTAACTGTATAGGTGGACTCGGTTCCGTCGTCTGCAATTACAGTATAGGTAACAGGAAGAGTGAAATTAACACGGGTTTCGCCGTTTTTCTGAACAGCATCACCAATTTTTACGATTGCATCTTTATGAACATCAAATGTAGCTATCATTCCCTCTTTTGAAGCATTTGAAGGTATTGTAACCGAAATATCGAAGCCATTTATGATACAAGCATAATTGTCTACAGAAAAGCTTTTAATACTACTGTCTCCGCTTGGGTTGAATATAAGAAGCGATGTTTCCTCGATGTTTGTATTGTTTGCTGTTATAACAACCGGAAAGCTTCCTCTCAATTCATAAATCGGAAAACTGAATTTGTATTTTCCGCTTGTTGCTTTTGTTGTGGATAAATTAATAAGCTGTGTTGGCAGAGCAGTGGAAATATCTGCACCGTTCTGATAAACCCTAAGAGTTATAATACTGTTATCTGAAAGATTGGTACCGCCTGATATTTCAGCATATAAATTTTTAACCTCACAACAAGTAATGGCTAAGGATGCCTCATCGGCATTAACTGAAATTACCGGCAATAACAGAACAGCAAGTAATAAACATATTATTTTTTTCATATCATATCCCCCCGTTTTAAAAGCCTGCAAGTTTGGGATAATTGATTCCGTCAGTTATCCAGTTTGTACCTAAATTCAAAGCTTTTAGTTCATCAGAAGTTTTTCCTATCTCACCGCAAACAGGTGTTAAAGCATTAAGAGTATTTAAATAATAGTTTGTGGATGTTGCGGGTGCAGTTGCCGTACCTGTTTTAGCTGCTGTCATATAGCCTGCGGCATTATTGATTTTTACTTCACCGATATTATATGTTTTGGTTATA
>JAZOOC010000139.1:0-4984 GCA_045654825.1 Clostridia bacterium
CGGAAAATGAAAAAAATTAATGTTAAAGATAGTGTAAATTTATATCATTTAAAGTCAACTAAATTTAAAAACTTTTCTGTAAGTTTTTATTTTCAAAGACCACTTTTGAAAGAAGAAGTGTCTTTGAATGCGGTTATTCCGTATATACTAAAGCAGGGCAGTGTTAATTACCCCGATAATAAAGCTATTTCAAAAACACTTGAAGAGCTGTATGGCGGAACCTTTGATTGTGTTATAAGAAAAAAGGGAGACAGTCAGCTTATTGGCTTTATCTTCGACTTTTTATCGCCAAGATATGTTAAAAATCCTGCCTATAAAGATAAAATTTTTGAATTTATGTTTGATGTTATATTTAATCCTTTGGTTAAAGATGGCGGTTTTATAAAAGATTATGCAGAACGCGAAAAGAAAAATCAGATTGAATATGTAAAAGGTATTATTAATGATAAAAAAGAATACGCTTCAGTAAGATGTGTTGAAGAAATGTTCAAAGGCGAGCCTTATGCTCTGTTTTCAGGCGGCTCGGTTGAAGATATCGAAAAAGCACAGCCTGAAGATTTATATGAGCAGTATCTTAAAATTACACAGTCAAGTCCTCTTGATGTATTTATATCCGGAGATATAGATGTTGAGCCGATAAAACAGGCTTTATCTGAGATAAAAAGAACTAACCCCAAAAGGCGTTACGATGTGTGTTCATATAAGAAGCAAAGCGGCGATGTTAATTATGTTACGGATAATATGGATGTAACTCAGGGAAAACTTACAATGGGTTTTGTTACCAATATCGAATGCGGTACAAAAGAATCAGCAGCCCTTACTGTATTTAACAGTATATATGGTAGCGGTGCACACTCAAAGTTATTTAATAATGTAAGAGAAAAATTAAGTCTTTGTTATTATGCTGCCTCAAGATTAAACAAATTAAAGGGCACTATGACTGTAAGCTCCGGTGTTGAATTTAAAAATTTCGATAAGGCTTATGACGAAATTTTAAAACAGCTTGACAATATGAAAAACGGAGTAATTGAGGAATGGGAAATTAAAGCAGCTAAATCTTCGCTTGTTAATATTCTGCAGTCCTATGACGACAGTATTGCGGCTACAGAGGAATTTTATTTGAATCAGGTTCTCACCGGTGAAAATTTAACTATTGAAGATTTTATAGAAAGTATAAAAGAAGTAACGATAGAAGATATAAAAGCTGTTGCCTCTAAAATCGAACTTGATACGGTATATAAGTTAGCCGGAAAGGAAGCATAAATGAAATTTCAGAAAATAAGCAATGAGTTTTTAAATGAAACCATATATACGGCTGTGCATAAATCAGGCTTGCCGGTTGTAATTTTAAAAAAGAATGATTTTAAAAAATATTATGCTGTAATATCAACTAAATACGGTTCAAATAATTCAGAATTCAAATTAGACAAAGATGGTGAATATATCAGTATTCCGGACGGAACGGCTCATTTTTTAGAACATAAACTGTTTGAACAACCTGACGGTACAAATGCTTTTGATAAATTTTCACAGTTCGGTGCAAATGCAAATGCTTTTACATCGTTTTCCAATACTGCATATTTGTTTTCTACCTCTTCTTGTTTTTACGAAAGTCTTGATCATCTTCTTGATTATGTATTTACTCCTTATTTTACTAAGGAAAATGTTGATAAGGAGCAGGGGATTATAGCGCAGGAAATAAATATGTATGATGATGACCCGGACTGGAGAGTATTCTTCAATATGCTCAGGGGAATGTATGTTAATCACCCTATAAGAAAAGATATTGCCGGAACGGTTGAAAGTATATCAAAGATAACTGATAAAACACTTTATGATGCGTATAATGTGTTCTATCATCCGAAAAATATGGTTCTTTTTCTTGCAGGAAATGTTGATATAGAAAAAATTGAAGCTATTCTTGATAAAAATGTTGAAGTAAGAGAAGATGAATTCAGTTTATGTCTGAAAGAAATTTCAGAGCCGGATGAAGTAGCAAAAAATTATATAACTGAGAATCTTTCGGTTTCAATACCTATGTTTTCATTAGGATATAAAGCGAGCGTTAACGGGCTTTCGGGTAAAGAGCTTGCCAAAAAAAGTCTGGTAACTTCTGTAATGCTCAAGCTTTTCGCATCTGACAGTTCACCGTTATATCAAAAGCTGTATGATTCCGGTCTTATTAACGATTCTTTTTATGATGATGTTACAATTAATGAAGATTACGGCTTTATTCAGCTTGGTGGTGAGTCAGATAATCCCGATGAGGTTTTAAAGCTTATCAAAGAAGAAGCTGAAAGAATTAAAAAAGAAGGCTTTGAAAAATCGGATTTCGAACGTATTAAAAATATGTTCTATGGTAAGTATATTAAATCTTTTAACAATGTTGAATCGGTTGGAAATGCTTTTTGCAGTAATTATTTTCTCGGAGTGGGTATTTTCGATTTTCTTGAAGTTTATGATACAGTTACACTTGAAGAGGTAAATAATTCATTTAAAGAACTGTTTGTTGAAGAAAGACTTGTTATGTCTGTTATTAATCCGTTGTAAGGAGAATTTTTATGATAAACCGTATAACTTTTCCTCTTCTGGGATTGGATTTAGAAATCTCAAGAGGTATAAATTTATTCGGTACGGGGTTTTATATATACTGGTATGCGATTATTATTTTAACCGGCATAATTCTTGGTTATTTATATGCTTTGTACCAGGGAAAAAAACAAGGGATACCGAAAGATACCTTTTCGGATATTTTGCTAATCGGCTTGCCGTCGGCAATTATTTGTGCACGAGGTTATTTTGTTTTAAGTAAATGGGATTACTATTCGAAAAATATCGGTGAAATATTCAATTTGCGTGCCGGCGGTATTGCTATATACGGAGCTGTTATAGGTGCGGTTTTTTCGGTATATATATATTGCCGTATTAAAAAAATTAATACATTAAAGATTTTTGATATAGGTGCTGTTTGTTTGCTTATCGGACAAACAGTAGGAAGATGGGGGAATTTTATTAACGGCGAGGCTTATGGAAGCCTTAAAAGTGTGGATTTTCTCGGAAAAGTTATAGAAACTCCGTTTTTTTCAGGTAACTATATTTTAAAAATGGGTATTGAAAAATCGGGAGAAATGTTATACTATCATCCTACATTCCTTTATGAATCCGTGTGGAATTTGCTCGGGGTTATTCTTCTTCATTTTGTTTTGAAAAATAAAAAAACAGATGGGTTGGTATTTTTTCTATATATTTTCTGGTACGGACTCGGCAGATTTTTTATTGAAGGATTAAGAACAGACAGCCTTATGGCAGGAAGTATAAGAATCTCGCAGCTTATTGCTTTATTATCTGTAATAACCGGTTTGGCTGTATCAGTATATCTTATTTTTAAAAAGAAAAGCAGGGAATAAAATTGGACACAATTTATTGGGTTTGGTTTGCTAACAGAGCAGCATATAACAATAAATGCGCAAGAGAATTATTTGAGCATTTTAAGGATGCAAAAGCTATTTATGATTTATCGGCTGATGAAATTAAAAAGCTTAATATTTCGAACAGTTATTTCGAGGGCAGACTTAATGATAAGAGTCTTGATAAAGAAACCGAGATAATTAATATATGCGCTCAAAACTGTTATAATATAATTCCATATAATCATAAATATTATCCCGAAAGACTTAAACATATAGAAGACTATCCATATCTTTTGTATCACAGAGGAAAGCATTTCAATTTTAAAGACAGCTTTGCAATAGCAATGGTAGGCACAAGAAAATCAAGTGCATACGGAGATAAATGTGCTTTCGAGCTTGGAAGAGATCTTGCATATAACGGTGCCATTGTTATAAGCGGTATGGCGATGGGAATAGATGTTCAGTCCCAAAAAGGAGCAATGAGTATTGATATGCCGACTGTGGCAGTTCTGGGTTCAGGAATTGATGTTATTCAACCGAAGTCAAGCAGCTTTATGTATGAATATATGCTCTATAATGGTGCAATTTATTCTGAATATCCGCCCGGTACTCCGGGATTAAGAGGAAATTTTCCTGCGAGAAACAGACTTATAAGCGGTCTTTCGGTTGGCGTTGTGGTTGTTGAAGCAGATGAAAATAGTGGTTCTCTTATAACTGCAGATTATGCTATTGAACAGGGAAAAGATTTATTTGCAGTACCGAATATAATTTCAACACCAAAAGGAAGAGGAACAAATCGTCTTATTAAAGAAAATGCTTACATAGTAACATCGGTTAATGATATTCTTGATGAATATAAAGGAATGTTCATTAAAGAAGAAGATATAAAAACATTTGACGAAGCAGAGCATAACAGAGAATTTATGGCTGATTATTTTATAAATAATCTTGAAAATATTACGCCATTTGAAAAAGAAATATTATTATGTTTGAAAACGGGAGAAATGACAATAGATACTATTGCAGAAAAATCCCAATTACCTGTTGAAAAAGTAATGTCTTCTATGACAATGCTTGAGATAAAAGAGGCAGTTAAAACAACACTGGGAAATAAATTTGCACTTAATATTGAAAGGAACGGTTAGGTAAATGTCTAAATATTTAGTGGTGGTTGAGTCACCTGCAAAGGCAAAAACAATAGTAAAATATCTTGGAAAAGATTATAATGTTATGGCGTCTATGGGACATCTTCGTGATTTGCCCGAGAAGTCTTTAGGAGTTGATATTGAAAACAGCTTTACTCCTAAATATCAGACTATAAAAGGTAAATCACAGCTTATAAAAGAGCTTAAAAATGAAGCCAAAGCCAGTGAAAAAGTTTATCTTGCAACCGACCCTGACCGTGAAGGTGAGGCTATTTCCTGGCATATTGCAAATATTCTTGATATACCTCCCGAAGATAAGTGCAGAGTAACTTTTAACGAAATAACAAAAACTGCTGTTACAAATTCCATAAAAAATCCCCGTGTTGTAGATAAAGACCTTGTTGATGCGCAGCAGGCAAGAAGAATTCT
>JAZOOC010000140.1:0-16071 GCA_045654825.1 Clostridia bacterium
CTTGGCTTGATCCAAGTCTTCATAAATAAAATTATAATCGCAGACTTTTATTCTTTTAACAAATTCACTGCCTGCATCACCGAGAGTTACAGTATTGTCTCGCGGATTTATCGAAGTTACGAAAACAGGTCTGCCGAATGCACCCAGTCCTTTTCTCTGACCTATCGTATATTCACATATACCCTTATGTTTTCCGATAACATTACCGTCTTTATCAATAAAATCACCCTCGCGCGAATTAATTGAAAGTTCATTTTTCAAAAACTCTTTATAGCCGCTGTTTTTAATAAAGCAGATATCCTGACTGTCTTTTGCATCGCTGTTTGAAAGACCGTTAGCTCTTACAATTTCTCTTACCTCTTCTTTCGTTTTGTCAAACAAAGGGAAAATAATTCTTTTAAGAGCCTGCTGATTAAGATTATAGTGCATATATGTCTGGTCTTTTTTAAAATCGAGTGGTTTTTTTATTTTATAAACTCCGTCTTCTAATACTATTTTGGAGTAATGCCCTGTTGCAACAAAGGCATCTTTAGGAATGAGTGAAAAAACTTTCCCGAATTTTATATGCTTATTGCAGAAAATACAGGGGTTGGGCGTTCTTCCGCTCATATATTCCTCTCCGAACGGCGTTATAACATATTTAAAAAACTCGTCGGACAAATCGTATATAATATGCGGAATCCCAATAGCTTCTGCGGCTTTTTTTGCCTGCTCTATCTCACATATTTCTCCATAGCGGTTATTCTGCCAGAGTTTTAAAGTAAAACCCACAACATCTGCTCCCGCATCTTTTAAAATAAGTGCCGCCGCAGAGCTGTCCACTCCGCCGCTTAATCCCACATATACTTTTTTACCTTTTAAATTATTCATCGCCGTGACAGCTTGAACAGCTTGAGCAACAACCGCTGCAGCCTGTAAGACCGGTTATATCAACACCCTGTCTTTTATAATAATCGATAACTGCAGCCTTAACAGCTTCTTCTGCAAGAACTGAACAATGAATCTTTGCAGGGGGAAGTCCGTCTAAAGCTTCCACAACTGCTTTGTTTGAGAGAGCAAGTGCATCATCAACACTTTTTCCCTTGATAAGCTCGGTTGCCATACTGCTTGTAGCGATAGCCGCACCGCATCCGAATGTTTTAAAGCTGACATCCTGAATTATTCCGTCATCATCAATATACATATATATTTTCATTATATCTCCGCATTTTGCGTTTCCTACTTCGCCTACCGCATTTGCGTTGGGAAGCTCGCCCACATTACGGGGATTTGAAAAATGGTCCATAACCTTTTCTGTATACATTTTCATCATCCTTTCTGTTCGTTCAAAAATTTCTCATATAAAGGCGACATATTTCTTAATCTTTCAACAATCGTCTTAAGAGAAGTATATATATATTCGATATCCTCATCGGTATTGAAATCTCCTAAAGAAATACGAAGTGAGCCGTGAGCAATTTCGTGAGGAAGACCGATTGCAAGAAGCACATGAGACGGGTCAAGTGAGCCTGATGTGCAGGCGGAACCGCTTGATGCACAAATTCCCATAAGGTCTAACGATAATAAAAGCGCCTCGCCCTCGATAAATCTGAAACACATATTAACATTTCCCGCAAGTCTTTTTTCGGGATGTCCGTTAAGTCTTACATAGGGTATGTTCTCAGAAACAAGATTTATAAACTTATCTCTCATAGCTGAAAGTTTTTCGCATTTTTTATCTATATTTTCGCAAGCCATTTCAATAGCCTTGCCGAGACCAACAATATATGCCGTATTCTCTGTTCCTGCTCTTTTCCTTTTTTCCTGAGCGCCGCCGTCGATATAGGGAGCAATTTTAATTCCCCTTCTTATATAGAGCGCGCCTATCCCTTTAGGTCCGTAAAATTTATGAGCAGACAAAGAAAGCAAATCAATATTTTCTTCCTTTACATCTATTTTAACATTTCCTATTGCCTGAACAGCATCTGTATGGAATGGTATTCCCTTTTCTTTTGCGATTTTACCAATTTCTGCAATCGGTTCTATTGTTCCGATTTCGTTGTTGGCATACATAATAGTTATAAGACAGGTATCTTCTGTGATTGCCTCTTTAACCGCTTCGGGAGTTACCAGTCCGTATTCATCAACATCAAGATAAGTAACACTGTAGCCTTCTTTTTCAAGTGCCTTCAACGAATGGAGCACTGCATGATGCTCAATTTTTGTTGAGATAATATGTTTTTTATTTCCCGATGCGTGAGCAATTCCCTTTATTGCCCAGTTATCCGCTTCGGTAGCACCCGATGTAAAGATAATTTCAGAAGGCTCTGCACCGATTGCTTTTGCAACCTTTGCTCTTGCCTCTTCAATAGCTTTTCTCGGAGCAGCAGACATTGAATATATAGAAGAGGGATTTCCGTATTCCTCAGTAAGATAAGGCAACATTTCATTCAATACTTCGGTTTTTAATTTTGTTGTTGCAGAATTATCTGCATATACAACTTTCTTCATAAATGAATTCTTCCTTTGCTTTATTTTATATTATAATACACTATTTTTTTCAAATTTACAACACTATATTTCAAAAAAAATACACAATAATTTTCTTGACAAATCTTAAACTATTTGATGTAATATATAAAGCACGATAATTTGGGAGGACTTTTATGAAATTTTCAAAATTACTAATTTTTTTACTTATACCTGTTATTTTCTCTTCCTGCAGCAGAATAACACTTCAAAATATAGACGAGCAGGAATTTTCTTATAAATATTCGAAAATTACTCTGTTCGGAAATCAGAAGAAAATCAACAAAACCTATACCGTTGAACAGGCATGCGATTTTACCGAAAAATACATTTCGCTTATCTATAACCGAAGCTTCAGAAATGTTGAAAACAAGGAAGAAAAAATTCTTTTCAGCAAATCGTATACTCCCTCCGAGGGATATACCGAGGGCGTTAAGAATTTCTACACTTCCGCTTCTGCAGTTACCGAAGTTTCGGATATAAAAATCAAAAATGTTATTATGGTAGGCGGAGATGCCTATGTCAATGCTGAAGTAAATATTATTTTAAAAGCATGCGAATCGGATATAGCAGCAAAATCTCTTGGCTTTCCCGACGGTATCGGAAGCACGCAAAAATCCCAACTTAACTTAAAGCTTATTTACGAAAACAACGAATACAAGCTATACGACATAAGCTGGGTTGAAGAAGATGGTTATCTTCTTTCTTTCGAGCATTACGGAACTGCAGAGGCTTATAACGAAGACGAAGCTCAAATTGTTTCTTCATTAGACCTTTCCTGTAATGTTGAAAATGCGGGCGAAATAAGACAAAACACAGAAGAAGACCTTACCGACATAGCACGCATAGGCGAACTCAAACGCTTTATCAACAACCTCGCCTCAAAGCAAAACAACAGAGATTACAAAACCTTAAAGGGAAATGAAGACTATCCTCTTTTGTCGGATGAATACATAGCAAAGCTCAACAGCGATACAGACGATATTACAAACACGAAAAATGTCTACTCTAACCTTAAGCTTTCCACAAAGCTTACAGATACTGATATAACCAATATTGAAGTAAGAAAAGACGGATTTGTTGTAACCGTTAATATGACCTTACGAATGCTCAGCTGTATATCTGATGAAAGAGCAAAAAGCATGGGCTTTACAGGCGGTATCGGAAGCGACAGAGAAATGACTTTCGTTCAGACAGTCAAGGATATTAACGGAAGCTTTAAGCTGGTTAACAGCCAGCAGACTAAATAAATCTTAAAAAAAACTTGAAAAAACAGCATAGCTGATATATAATAGCTGTGTATGAATAAAATTTATAGGAGATGACTAAAAATGTCTTTTATCGAAGATATTAAGGCACGCGCAAAAACTAATATCAAAACTATCGTTCTTGCCGAAGGCGAAGAAATCCGTACAATAGTTGCTGCGGATAAAATTTTAAAAGAAGGAATAGCTAACATAATCCTTCTCGGAAACAAAGATAAAATCAACGAACTTGCTGAAGGGTACGATATTTCCAAAGCTACTGTAATCTGCCCCGAAGAAGATGAAAACTACAAAGATTTCTGCGAAAAATTCTACGAAATGAGAAAAGCAAAGGGAATGACTCCCGAAAAAGCTGCAGAAACATTGAAAAATACACTTTATTATGGTGTTATGCTTGTTAAAGAAGGAAAAGCTGACGGTATGGTTGCAGGTGCAGTTAACTCAACCTCCAATGTTTTAAGACCTTCTCTTCAGATTCTTAAAACAGCACCCGGAACAAAACTCGTATCCGCATTCTTTGCAATGGTATGCCCCGACAAAACATTGGGAGCAGACGGTGTATTCGTATTCGGAGACAGTGGTCTTGTTGAAAACCCGGATGCAGACGAGCTTTCCGAAATCGCAATTTCTTCTGCTAAATCCTTCAAAACATTAACTGGTAAAGAGCCTTCTGTTGCAATGCTTTCTTATTCTACATACGGAAGTGCACACAGCGTTCTTACAGAAAAAGTTGTTGAAGCTACAAGACTTGCAAAAGAAAAAGCTCCCGACCTTAATTTAGACGGAGAACTCCAGCTTGATGCAGCAATAGTTCCCTCTGTTGGCGAATCCAAAGCCAAAGGCTCAACTGTTGCAGGCCATGCAAATGTTCTCGTATTCCCCGACTTGAATGCAGGAAACATCGGCTACAAACTCGCACAGAGAATTGGTAAAGCTGAAGCTTACGGACCTGTTACACAGGGTATCGCAAAACCTGTAAACGACCTTTCAAGAGGATGTTCTGCAGACGATATCGTAGGTGTTGTTGCAATTACCTGTGTTCAGGCTCAGGCACAGGACTAAGGAGGATATTGACATGAAAGTTCTCGTTATTAACGCAGGAAGCTCTTCTTTGAAATATCAGCTTCTTGATATGACAAACGAAAGTATAATAGCAAAAGGTCTTATCGAAAGAATAGGCATTGACGGAAGAATTACTCACAAACCGGAAGGCAAAACTCCTTTCGAAGCAGATATAATTATGAACGATCATCAGGCAGCAATTAAAGTTCTTATCGATACTCTTACAGATAAAGAACACGGAGTTATTGCTTCTATGACTGAAATCGACGCAGTAGGACACAGAGTTGTTCACGCAGGAGAATATTTCGACGATTCCGTTCTTGTAACAGAAGAAGTTTTAAAGAAGCTTGAAGCTTGTATCGAGCTTGCTCCTCTGCACAATCCTCCCAACATTTTAGGTATCAGAGCTTGTGCGGAAATAATGCCCGGCGTTCCTCAGGTTGCAGTATTTGATACAGCATTCCATCAGACAATGCCAAAAGAAGCTTATCTTTATGCTGTTCCTTATGAATACTATGAAAAATACAAAGTAAGAAAATATGGTTTCCACGGAACATCTCACAAATATGTTGCATCAAGAGCAGCTGCTATGCTTGGAAAACCTATTGAAGAGTTAAAAATTATAACCTGTCATTTAGGCAACGGTTCTTCTATATCTGCAGTTAAAAACGGTAAATCAATCGAAACCACAATGGGCTTCACTCCTCTTGCAGGTGTTGCAATGGGAACAAGAAGCGGTGATATCGACCCTGCAATCATAGAATTTATTGCAGATAAAGAAAATATTTCTGTTAAAGAAGTATTAAACATATTAAATAAAAAATCGGGTATGCTCGGTGTTTCGGGAATAAGCAGCGATTTCAGAGATCTTTCTTCCTGCGAAACCGAAAACAAAGAAAGATGCCAGACTGCACTTGCAATGTTCAGATACCAGGTTAAAGAAAGAATCGGTATGTGTGCAGCTGCTATGGGCGGCGTTGATGCAGTTGTATTTACTGCAGGTGTTGGTGAAAACGACGCCAATACAAGAGCAGGCATTGTAGCAGGTCTTGAATTCATGGGAATTAAAATAGATTCCGGCTTAAATGCGGAAAGAAGCGGCGACGAAAGAGATATTTCTGCTGCTGATGCAACCGTTAAAACTCTCGTTATTCCTACCAACGAAGAGCTCATGATTGCTATGGATACAAAAAAACTTGCAGAAAACAAATAATTTCTATTGACAAATCGTCAATTGTGGATTATAATAGACCCAACTGACTTTATTTCAGAAATCGTTAAGGAGGTGTTCAGAATGGCAGTTCCAAAGAGAAAGGTATCGAAGGCCAGAAGAGACAAAAGAAGAGCCAATTGGAAACTTGTTATTCCGGGAATGATTAAATGTCCGCATTGTCAGGAATATATCATGCCGCACAGAGTTTGTAAATCATGCGGTTATTATAAAGGTAAAGAAGTTATCAAAGTTGAAAATTGACTTTTTCGGGTTGCGCTCAGGTGCAACCCGAATTTGCGTTATAGGAGTTTTAAATGGGTGCGGAAATTAAAGGAATTGAACCGCAAAGCATTGCCGAAGAGCTTGGACTCTACCCCGGCGATTTTGTTGTTTCAATAAACGGTGAAGATTTCAGCGATGTGCTCGAATACCGCTTTCTTATCGCAGAAGAAGATATCGACCTTCTCATTAAGAAGAAAGACGGTGAAATGATTATTTACGAGCTTTCAAAAGACGAATATGAAGATTTGGGGATTATTTTCAAATCCTCTCTTATTGATGCGCCCAGAAGCTGCAGAAACAACTGTATTTTCTGTTTTATAGACCAGCTTCCCAAAGGACTTAGAAAACCGTTATATTTTAAAGACGACGATACCCGTCTTTCATTTTTAACGGGCAATTATGTTACACTTACCAATATCGACGACAAGGAACTGGATAAAATTATAAGATTAAGACTTTCTCCCATTAATGTATCTGTTCATACAACAGATGATGAGTTAAGAAAGTTTATGCTTAAAAACCGTTTCGCAGGAAATATACTTAAAAAAATAAAAAAACTCACTGACGGCGGTATAACCGTAAATTGTCAGATAGTTCTCGTTAAAGGTGTTAACGACAAAGAAAACTTAAAAAAATCATTATATGATTTATCCTCTCTCTTCCCCGGAATTCACAGCATATCTGTTGTTCCGGTGGGAATATCCGACCACAGAGACGGATTATATCCCCTGCAGGAATTTACAAAAGAGGATGCAACCGAAGTTCTTGACACCCTTACCGAAATTCAGAATGAATTTCTTAATAAATTCGGTTCAAGATATGTATATATAGCAGACGAATTTTATCTTAAGGCAGAAAAAGAAATTCCGCCTTGCGAAGTTTACGAAGATTTCCCCCAGATAGAAAACGGAGTGGGAATGTTATCCGAATTTATGAACAATGTTGAAAAAAATCTTAATGAGAATTTTTCTTCCCGTCCCACATTAAAAACCATAGTTACGGGAAAATGTGCTTACCCTTATATAAGAAAAGCTGCAAATATGGTTGAAAAATTTTCAAAAAATGTTAAAATAAATGTAGTAGCTGCCCAAAACAAACTTTTCGGCGAAAAAATAACCGTTGCAGGTCTTTTATGCGGCAGAGATATTCTTGAGGCGGTAAAAGATACTGTTCTCGGTGATGCACTTATTGTTGCCGAGGATTGCTTAAGAGCCGAAAAGGATATGTTTCTTGATGATATGACAAAAGAAGAGTTTGAAAAGAAGGCAGGAGTAAAAGTATATTACTCTTTATCCGACGGCAGCAATTTTGTTGAAATCTTACGGAGGTAGATATGGCTAAACCGATAGTTGCAATTGTAGGCAGACCCAATGTTGGAAAATCAACTTTATTTAATAAAATAACCGGAAAAAGAATATCTATAATAGAGGATTCTCCCGGTGTTACAAGAGACCGAATTTATGCAGATGCAGAATGGGCAGGAAAGAAGTTCACTCTTATAGATACCGGCGGAATTGAGCCTAAATCAAAAGAGACCATTCCTGTTCAGATGCGTATTCAGGCAAATATCGCTATGGAAATGGCTGATGTTATTATATTCTTAACAGACCTTAAAGAAGGTCTTACAAGCGCAGATAAAGATATTGCGGTTATTTTGCAGAAATGCGGAAAGCCTGTTATAGTTGCCTGCAACAAAGCGGACAACATTTCAAGAGACAGCTACGAGCATTATGAATTCTATAATCTCGGCATGGGAGACCCTATTGCAATATCTTCCACTCACGGTATAGGAACCGGCGACCTTTTAGATGAGGTTGTTAACGCATTTTCGGATATTTATACCGACGATGATGAAGACGACAGTATAAAAGTTGCCGTTATAGGAAAGCCGAATGTAGGAAAATCTTCTCTTATAAATAAAATTTTAGGAGAAGAAAGACTTATTGTAAGCAATATAGCAGGAACTACAAGAGATGCTATTGATACAAAAGTTACAGTAGACGGAAAAGAATTTACTTTTATAGATACAGCAGGAATAAGAAGAAAAAGCAAGGTAGAAGACAAGGTTGAAAAATATAGTGTTCTCCGTTCCTGGCAGGCTATTGAAAGAGCCGATATCTGCCTTATGGTAATAGACGGAACAGAGGGTGTTACTGAACAGGATACCAAAATCGCCGGCTATGCTCACGAACAGGGCAAAGGAATAATTGTTGTTGTAAACAAGTGGGATATAGTTGAAAAAGACGACAAAACAATGCAGGAATTCAGAAAGAGCTTCAAAAAAGATTTGATATTTATGACCTATGCTCCCTCGGTATTTGTTTCTGCTGTTACAGGTCAGCGTCTTTCCAATTTATTCGAGCTTATAAGCTTTGTAAACGAGCAACAGTGTATGAGAATTAAAACCGGTATGTTAAACGATATACTGGCTGAAGCAACCGCAATGGTACAGCCTCCCAGCGACAAAGGAAAGCGTCTTAAAATCTTCTACGGAACTCAGATTGGTGTTAAACCGCCTACTTTTGTTATTTTCATAAACGACTTAAAACTTATGCACTTTTCTTATGAAAGATATATAGAAAATCAAATCCGTAAAGTATTCGGATTTGAAGGAACACCACTCCGTTTTATTATGAGAGAAAGAGAAAATAAGAGGGACTGATATTATGAATATTTTGGTTTTTGTGCTTATTGCCATAGCGGGCTATCTTTTCGGAAGTATATCCTTTGCGCTTATAATCGGAAAATTAATGTATAATACCGATGTGAGAGAAAAGGGGTCAAAAAGTGCGGGTGCAACAAATGTTTTGCGTACCCTCGGCAAAAAAGCCGCTATACTTGTTACGATAGGTGATGTTTCAAAAGGAATAATAGCATTTCTTATCGGTTCGTATATCGGCAAATTTGCGGGAAACAGTGAGCTCGGTGCAGTTATAGGCGGCTTTTGTGCCATACTCGGTCATAACTTTCCTTTGTATTTCAATTTCAAAGGCGGAAAAGGTGTTTTAACCTCACTTGCTCTTGTTCTTATGTTGAACTGGCAGTCATCTGTTATTGCACTTATTGTATTTGTTATTGTGCTTGTTATTTTCAGATATGTATCTTTGGCATCACTAACAGCAACATTTACAAATGTAGTGCTTTTATGTGTATTTATGTGGGATAAACCCGTTTACTGCGTAGCTGCTATCCTTGCAGGTGCTATGATTTTTATAAAACACAAAAGCAATATAAAAAGACTTTTAGCTAAAGAAGAATCCAAAATTTTTTAAACGGAGGTTATAATATGTCAAACATAGGTGTAATCGGCTCTGGAAGCTGGGGAACAGCTATATCCAATGTCCTTGCAGATAACGGACACAAGGTTATTCTCTGGTCATTCTTAAAAGAAGAATATGAAATGTTAAACACATACCACGAACACAAATCATATCTTCCCGGAGTTAAATTAAACGAAACAATCAGTTATACAAACAATATTGAAGAGGCAGTTTCAGGAACCGATATAATCGTTATAGCAACACCTTCATTTGCTGTAAGAAGCACCCTTTCAAACCTCAAAAAAGCATACAAGGACCAGATAGTTGTATGTATATCGAAAGGATTCGAAGAAAAAAATCTGCTCTGTCTTTCAGATGTTATAAAAGAAGAATTAGATACAGATAAAATCGTTATTTTAAGCGGCCCCTCCCATGCGGAAGAGGTAGTTAAAAAAATGCCTACAACTCTTGTTTCCGCATCAGAAACGGAAGAATATGCGAAAGCTATTCAGGATGCTTTTATGTGCTCATATCTTCGTATTTATACATCAGATGATATAATCGGAGTTCAGCTTGGTGCGGCACTTAAAAATGTTATTTCGCTCTGTGTTGGAACTGTTGTCGGTTACGGCTACGGAGATAATATAAAAGCCGCTCTTATGACAAGAGGAATGGCAGAAATCGTTCGTCTTGGTACTGCTATGGGCGGAAAACCCGAAACCTTTTACGGCCTTTCGGGAATGGGCGATTTAATCGTAACCTGCACAAGCGAACATTCAAGAAACCGACGCGCAGGTATATTAATCGGTCAGGGAAAAACTCCCGAAGAAGCAAAAAAAGAAGTAGGTATGGTAGTTGAGGGTATAATTGCCTGTGAAAGTGCTTATCAGCTTGCTTTGAAATATAATGTAGATATGCCGATTGTTAACGAGGCATATACTCTCTTAAACGGCAAAACAAATCTTGAAACAGCCGTTAAAAACCTTATGGAAAGAGAAAAGAAGGCGGAATAAACAATCCGCCTTTTTGGGTTGAATATATATGAAAACCTGTTGCTTTACCGGCCCAAGAATGTTCAAACTAAATTTTGGAAGCGAAGATTCTTCTGACTGCATCTGCTTTAAGAAAAAAATAAAAGATGAAATCTATTTACTCTACAAAAGAGGCTTTCGGAAATTCATTTCGGGAATGGCAGATGGAACAGACACATTCTGTGCAGAAGCCGTTATAGAATTAAAGAAAATATATCCCGATGTTTATCTTGAGCTTGCACTCCCCTATAACAGTATTTCAAGAAAAACAGATATGCGTTTTTTGAAAATTTCCGCTTTAGCAGATAAGGTTACAATGGTAAACAACAAATACTCTCCAGACTGCTATTATAAAAGAAATAAATATATGGTAGACCATAGTGATTTGCTTTTAGCGGTATTTAGCGAAAGCGGCGGCACTGCATACACTATAAAATATGCCGCAAAAACAGATAAGCCTATAAGAATAATAACCGGAGGTTAAAATGCCATACAACAGTCTTTTAAAAGACCAGTTTTACATAAAAATAATAATTCTTTATGTTATGAGAGAATATGCACTTTCTCTTACCAATCAGAAGATTACAGACATTGTTTTAGAAGAAGTGGAAATAGATTATTTCGATTTGCAGAAATGTCTTTACGATTTAACAAAAATCTCTCTCATAAAAGTATTCAAGGAAGATAACGAAAACAAATACCTGCTCACCGAAAAGGGTATTGAATTTTCCGGCTTTTTTGAAAAAAGAATTCCTTATATTATAAGAAAAAAGCTTGATTTCTGCATATCCAAACAGCTTATAGCAGAAGAGCCGAAAACCTGCGTTGAATCAGATGTTGTGGTTTCTCACAATGGTCAGTTCAATGTATATCTTAAAATTTTTGAAAACGGCGATTTGCTCTTCGAGCTTAATATGAATGTTGGAGACCGGGAGCTTGCCTTTAAAACAAAAGAGCATTTACTTAATAACGCACAGAAAATATACAGCGAAACCACAAGCGGAATTATGAAAGGAATAAAATAATGAAATTTGAAACAATCATAACTACTCCCCTTATGGAAAACTGTTATATCGTTTACGACGAAGAAACAAAAGAGGGTGTAGTTATAGACCCGGGAAGCAAGGGCGAAAAAATCACAAACAAGATTAACGAGCTTGGAATAAACCTTAAATATATAATTTTTACTCATGGTCATTTTGATCATATACGCGGATATTTCGAGCTTAAAGAAAGCTTTCCCAATTCAAAGCTTCTTGCATCCGAAAAAGAAACAGAGGTTATATACGACCCACTAAAATCCTTTCTCAAGGTTTCTTTAGAAACTTTAAAAACATTAAAGGTGGATACTCTTTTAAAAGATAAAGATCTTATAGAGTTCGGCAATTCTTCTTTAAGGGTTATCGAAACACCGGGGCATACCAAAGGGAGCATCTGTCTTTTATCGGATAAAACTCTTTTTTCGGGAGATACTCTTTTCAAAGACGGAATGGGACGGTGTGACCTTCCCACAGGTTCATTAAAGGAAGAAGTTAATTCTATTATAAATATACTTTTTAAACTTCCTGAAGATATAATCGTATATCCGGGACATGGAGAGTTTACAACAATTGAACACGAGAAAAATCACAACGAGGTATATTCATGGTTATAATGCTCTCTCTTTTGGGACACGACCGCATATATGAGCTTACTCATATAGTAAAAGAGGCTTTTCCCAATGCGGTTTTTTCAGATACCGCCCCTGAAATCACCGTAATAAGCAAAAAAGAAAAGAATATAATAACAACAATTATTTCAAAGGAAGGCATTACGAAAGAGGCTTCCTTTTCTTTTAATGAAAATAATAAGGTAACAAAAGAGGGGCATGCTGTATGTATATCCTTTTTAAAATGCTGTAAGCTGTTAGAAACTGTATCAATTCCCTGGGGGGCGCTTATTGGCATAAGGCCCTCAAAAATGATAAGCAATTTCAAAAACGCAGGCTACTTTGATGAAGAAATAAAATCAATTCTTTCTTCCGACTATATGATAGAGGATGAAAAAATTTCTCTTATGATGAAAACATATGAATGTGAAGAAAGACTTTTAAAAGACATAGGAAGAAAAAGCTATTCTTTGTATATCGGCATTCCCTTTTGCCCGACAAGATGTGCTTATTGCAGTTTTATCTCCAAAACCTATAAAAACGATGAAATATTATCTTTATATGTTGATGCACTGATAAAAGAGCTTTCACTTTTAAAAACTCTTAAAAATCTTAAGATCAGCACCATATATATAGGGGGAGGAACCCCTACAACACTTCCGCCCTCACTTCTATATAAGCTGATGGAGCAAATTTCAAAAGAAATAAATCTTTCAGAGGTTAAGGAATATACTGTTGAAGCAGGAAGACCCGACACCGTAACAGAGGAAAAATTAAAAATAATAAAGGATATGGGCGCAAAAAGAATAAGCATCAATCCGCAGACATTAAACGATAAAACACTTAAGCTTATAGGAAGAAACCATACCGCAGAGCAATTCTTCAAAGCCTATGAAATTGCTGAAAAAACCGGCTTTGATGTAATAAATACCGACCTTATATTAGGCTTGCCCGAAGAAACGGAAGATGACTTTTGCTATACCCTCGATAATATTTTAAAGCTTAACCCCGAAAATATAACCCTGCACACTCTTGCGATAAAAAGAGCGGCAGAGCTTAATCTTAATTCAGTTGAAAAATCACCTGCAGAAAAAATGCACTCTATAGCGAAGAAAAAGCTTGACGGATATATCCCCTACTATCTATACAGACAGAAAAACACAGTGGATAATCTGGAAAACACAGGCTTTTCACAACCGGGAAAAGAATGCATATACAATATGTGTATGATGGGAGATGCCCAGACGGTAATATCTTTCGGCGGCGGAGCGGTTACAAAATTTATTGAACAGGATTCGGTAAAAAGAATAAGAAACCCAAAAGATGCAGATTTATATATTAAAACAATAGATGATGTTATAAAGGGAAAGGAGCAGGAATTTGTTAAATACAATATCAGCAGAGGAAATTAACAAACGAGCAGAAACTCCCGAAAAATTCATTTCGGAATGCGAGAAAGAATTTGATAAAAAAATAGAAGATATAGCAAAATATGTTAAAGCTAAAAACATACGCTGTGTTTTTATAAGCGGCCCTACCTCATCGGGTAAAACAACCTTTACCAAAAAGCTTAAAAAAACTGCCGAAGACAGTTTAACAATAAGCCTTGACGATTACTATAAGACCATAGAAGATATGCCAAGAAAAAAAGACGGAGATTATAATTTTGAGTCAGTAAACTCTATTGATTTAAAGGCTTTAAAAGAAGATTTAACCGCACTTTTTGAGGGAAAGAAAGTATATCTTCCTTATCTTGATTTTTCAAATTATAAAAGAGGAAGATATAAAGATAGTGTATCTTTAAAAGATAATACCCTTATTATCATTGAGGGACTTCACGCATTAAATCCAAAAGTTTTTAACCTTGTTTTTGAAAAATCTCTTAAAATATTTATATCTCCCATGACTGAATTGACATATAAGAAAAAAACTGCATCGGTTTATGATATAAGATTTATAAGAAGAATTGTAAGAGATAATTTTTACCGCAACGCAAAAGCTGAAATAAATATAAAAATGTGGCCCCATGTAAGAGCAGGAGAAAAAATTTATATGCAAGGATATAAAAAGAATGCAGATTTTCTTGCAGATACTTTTATTCCCTACGAGCTTTGTGTTATGAAACCTTTTTTGGAAAAACTGCTTTCCGAGGTGGAACAGACAGGAAAAATCAGAAGAATTCTTTCTCTTATATCCAATTTCAAAGAATTAAGCACAGACCTTGTGCCCGAAAATTCACTGCTTCGTGAATTTATAAAATAATTCTTGAAATTTTAGTAAAATATGTTATATAATAAAAGAAAAAGGAAGTGCAAAATTATGAACTGGTTAGATAAAATAAAATGTACTGTTAAAAAAACTGCAGAGGTTACCTATGACAAATCGGGTCAGCTTGTTGATATAGCTAAATTAAAATTTTCCATAACAACTGCCGAAGCAGAAGCAGACAAACTTTATAAAGAGCTTGGCATTTTATGCTACAACGAGAAAAAAGGCGAAGGCATTTCTGACGAATTAAAAGATGCCGCAATTAAAAATATAGAAGAAAAGCTTTCAGAAATCGCAAACCTTAAAGCTGAACTCAAACAGATTAAAAAGGTTAAATCCTGCACAAAATGCGGAAAAGAGCTGGCAGAAGAAAATACCTTCTGCAGTAATTGCGGAGAAAAATGCGAATAAGTTATATACCGCATACAAATTAAAAACGGTGCTGATATGCCGAGTGTTCTTAAAGACACTCGGCAGTTTTAATAACACTTTTGATTTATCAAAAATATCACTCTGCGCAAAAGCACAGAATATCACTAACAAAATCTAAATACCATAAAGCCTTAAACGAGCAGTTTCGTTTAAGGCTTTTCTGCTAAGCTCTTAGAATTATCCTAAATATTGCGGAAAACACGACACATTTTCCCTGCTTGTTACCGCACCGGACATTATGAAGACTTTAAAAGAAGAATTCCAGCAATTATTAAAAGTATCCCCCAACCAGTTGGTGCAAGAAAAAGTCCTACTATTATTAATAAAATTCCTATCATATATTTCACCTCCAAAATTATACATATGAATCGTATTAGTAAACAAAGTATAACATACATTCGCAAATTACGCAAGTGCGTATACGCAAAAATGTAAAATATTTTAAAATATCTCTATGAGGTGTTTTAAAATGGATATCAAAGATGTAATAGTAAAAAGATTTAACGAACTATGTACCGAAAGAAATCTGCGAATAAATGAACTTGCAAATATATCAGGCGTAACACCATCAACTGCATATAGTATGATGGATAAATCACGCAGGGATGTTTCTATAAGAACAATCAAAAAATTCTGTGATGGATTAGAAATTACATTAGGAGAATTCTTTTCGACAAAAGATTTTGATGAATTAGAACAGGAAATAAAATAAGATTATGGAACTACCAAAACGAAAACCAACAAGATTAAAAGGATATGATTATTCAACACCAGGAGCATATTTTATTACGTTATGCACAAAAGACAGAAAAGAATTATTGTCAAAAATAATCGTAGGGGACGATGCCTACATCGTCCCGAAAAACAGTCTATCTAAAATCGGTTTGATATGTGATAAATATATTAATAACACAAACATTAAATACGAAAATGTAACAATTGATAACTATGTTATTATGCCAAATCATATTCATTTAATTATATTTCTTCACGGGACGATGAAGGCATCGTCCCCTACAAAGAACATAGAAACCATAATTCGTACATTTAAAACAATGGTTACAAAAGAAATCGGTAATTCTATATGGCAAAGGTCATATCA
>JAZOOC010000141.1:0-3508 GCA_045654825.1 Clostridia bacterium
AAAAATTAAAATCCGATATTATATCTTTTCTGCAGATAAAAACACTTAAAGAAATTCGTCTTATAAATCGTTATGATGTAGAAAATATTGATGCTGAGTTGTTTGAAAACTGTAAAAAAACAGTTTTCTCCGAGCCTCAGGTAGATAATATTTATGATGAAATAACAAACGATGGTACAATGATTGTTGTTGAATTTCTTCCCGGTCAGTATGATCAGAGAGCAGATTCAGCAGCACAGTGTATACAGATAATTTCCTGTAAGGAAAAGCCTATTGTTAAAACGGCAAAGGTATATATTTTATACGGTGATTTAACAGATAAAGATGTTAACGAAATCAAAAAGTATCTTATAAACCCTGTTGAATCAAGAGAAACAACAAATGATAAATATGAAACTCTTAAAGAAGTTTATGATATTCCTGAAAAAGTTGCAACTGTAGAAGGATTTATAGAAGCTACTGATAACGAGCTTTTAGAACTTCTTAATAACTACGGACTTGCTATGGATTTTGAGGATATAAAATTCTGCAGAGATTATTTTAAATCTGAAAACAGAAATCCAACTATCACTGAAATTAAAATGATAGATACATATTGGTCCGATCATTGCAGACACACAACATTTTTAACTGATATAGACAGTGTAGAATTTCATGATGAGCTTGCAGAAAAAGCATACGAAAGATATATAAAAGCAAGAGAAGATTTAGGAATAACAAAACCTGTAAATCTTATGAATATTGCAACAATAGCAGTTAAACAGTTAAGAAAAGCAGGTAAGCTTGATAAACTGGACAGTTCAGAAGAAATCAATGCCTGCACTGTAAAAATAGATGTTGAAAGAAACGGCAAAAAGGAAAAATGGTTATTATTATTCAAAAACGAAACCCATAACCATCCTACAGAAATTGAACCATTCGGCGGTGCTGCAACTTGTATCGGCGGTGCAATCCGTGACCCGCTTTCAGGCCGTTCATATGTTTATGCAGCAATGCGTGTTACAGGTGCAGGAGATCCCTTAAAACCTGTAAGTCTTACAAGAGAGGGTAGACTTCCTCAGAGAAAAATCGTTACTACCGCTGCAGCAGGTTACAGTTCATACGGTAACCAGATAGGTCTTGCTACAGGTATTGTAGATGAAATATATCACGAGGGTTATGAAGCAAAGAGAATGGAAATCGGCGCTGTTTTAGGTGCCGCACCTCAGGAAAATGTAAGAAGAGAATGTCCTGTAGACGGAGATATAATCATACTTCTCGGCGGCCGAACAGGCAGAGATGGTTGCGGAGGTGCAACAGGTTCCTCAAAATCTCATAATGTTCAGTCACTTGAAAGCTGCGGAGCAGAAGTTCAGAAAGGTAATGCACCCGAAGAAAGAAAACTCCAGAGACTTTTCAGAAATAAAGAAGCATCAACTTTAATT
This sequence comes from Clostridia bacterium, assembly GCA_045654825.1. Taxonomy (GTDB): domain Bacteria; phylum Bacillota; class Clostridia; order UMGS1840; family HGM11507; genus JAZQFU01. The sequence continues at coordinate 1,425 of JAZOOC010000141.1, forward strand.
AAAAGATGTAACGACTTTGGTGCAGGCGGTGTTTCTGTTGCTATAGGTGAACTTGCAGACGGAATTAAAGTTGACTTAAATGCAGTTAAGAAAAAATACGAAGGCCTCGACGGAACTGAGCTTGCTATAAGTGAATCTCAGGAAAGAATGGCGGTTGTTGTAGCTAAAGAGGATGCTTTAAAATTCTGTGCACTTGCAGATAAAGAAAATCTTGAAGCTACTATTGTTGCAAGAGTTACCGAAGAACCAAGACTTGTAATGAACTGGAACGGTACTGATATTGTTAATATTTCAAGAGAATTTTTAAATTCAAACGGTGCTTCAAAACATATAAATATAGAAATGGAAAAAGGCGAAGTGTATAACAAACCTTTTGAAAACGATTTTGTAAAAGAATATAAAAAGCTTGCCGACGATTTGAATGTATGTTCAAAGAGGGGACTGAGCGAAAGATTTGACTCAACTATTGGCTCCGGAAGTGTTCTTATGCCTTTTGGTGGTAAAAATCAGCTTACACCCGTTCAGGCTATGGTTAATAAAATTCCTGTTGAAAAAGGCGATACCGAAACATGTTCTCTTATGGCTTGGGGATATAATCCTTTTGTTACAGAAAAGAGTCCTTATATTGGTGCATATACAGCAGTTGTTGAGTCTGTATGTAAGCTTATAGCTGCCGGTGCAGAGTTTAACGACGTATATCTTACTTTCCAGGAATATTTTGAAAAACCCGGAAAAAATCCAAAAAGATGGGGTAAACCTCTTGCGGCAATTTTAGGTGCTTATGATGCACAAATGAACTTTGAAATAGCTGCAATAGGCGGTAAAGACTCAATGAGCGGAAGCTTTGACGACCTTGATGTTCCTCCTACTTTGGTTTCTTTTGCGGTTACAACCGAAAATATTAATAATATTATATCCGGTGAATTTAAAAATGCCGGAAATAAGGTTGTTATTTTAAAACCCAAGTATGACGAAAATGGTCTTCCTGTTACAGAGTCACTTAAAGCTAACTTTGATTTGATTTCAAAGCTTGTAAGAGAAAAGAAGATAGTATCTGCATATACCTGCGGTTTTGGTGGTGTTGCTGAAGCTGTAATGAAAATGTGCTTTGGTAACGGATTCGGTTTTGAATATAACAATGAACTTGAACTTAAAGATATATTCTCATTGTGCTACGGTGCCTTTGTTCTTGAACTTTCAAGTGACGAAGAAATCGGCAAAACTTTAGGATATGTAACAGATAAAAATGAAATTTCATATAAATCTGAAGTTGTTTCTATGAACAGTTTATCTGATTTATATGAAAATAAACTTGAAAGTGTATTCTCCTGCAATATACCTTCTGAAAATGAAAATATACCTTCATATTCATATACTGATGGTAAAATATCTGTACCTAATATTAAGGTTACTGCACCTAAGGTTCTTATTCCTGTATTCCCGGGTACAAACTGTGAATATGATTCAGCAAAAGCAGTTGAAGCTGCTGGAGGAAAAGCAGAAATATTCGTTATTAACAATCTTACAAGCGATGGTATTTCAAAATCTGCCGAACAGTTTGCTAAAGCAGTTTCTGATTCTCAGATTATCTTCGTTCCCGGCGGATTTTCCGGAGGAGACGAGCCTGACGGTTCAGGTAAATTTATTACAGCATTTTTCAGAAATGCACAAATTAAAGAACAAGTAACAAATCTTTTGGAAAAACGCGATGGTTTAATGTGTGGTATATGTAACGGTTTCCAGGCACTTATCAAACTTGGACTTGTACCTTATGGTAAGATAACTGATGCTGATGAAAACGCACCTACACTTACATTTAACACTATTGGCAGACATCAGTCCAAGATTGTAAATATCAGAATTTGTACCAATAATTCACCCTGGCTTAAGAATACAAATCCCGGTGAAATATACAGTGTTCCTATTTCTCATGGTGAGGGTAGATTTGCTGCAGATAAAGCACTTGTAGAAAAGCTTGCAGCTAATGGTCAGATAGCAACACAGTATTGTGATTTCAACGGCAATGCAACCGATGATATAAGATTTAATCCTTACGGTTCTGTAATGGCAGTTGAAGGTATTAT
>JAZOOC010000142.1:0-3994 GCA_045654825.1 Clostridia bacterium
GAAAAAATGCTCGCAAGTGTTGTTGAAGCTATCAATGCCAAAATGAAGGTTAAGTGTACAGGATGCAGATATTGTGTGCCTTGTCCTCAGAATGTGGATATTCCCGGAGTGTTTTCTGCTTATAACAGACGCTTTACAGACGGATGGTTCCGTTCGATGAAAGACTATTTTATGTGCACTACTCTTCGTAAAAATTCCACATCTGCTTCTAATTGTATAGGATGCGGAAAATGCGAAAAGCACTGTCCCCAGAATATAAGTATAAGGGAAATGCTTAAAGAAATTGAGAGGGAAATGGAAGGTCCTGTTTATAAAACAGCAAGAAAAGTAGCAAAAATTATAACCAAATTCTAAATTTTGGGAGGCCAAATGAATAAGTTCGAAAAACTTAAGCCTGAAAGAGTTTTTAAATATTTTGAAGAATTGACCCGTATTCCGAGAGGATCGGGTAATATGGAAGGAATAAGCAATTACTGTAAGGAATATGCAAAGAAAAACTCTCTTAAGGCAATACGCGACGATGCAAATAATGTTATAATATATAAAGAGGCAACAAAAGGTTATGAGAATAATGCGCCTGTGATTTTGCAGGGACATCTTGATATGGTTTGTCAAAAAGAACCCGACTGCGATATTGATTTTGAAAAAGACGGACTTGATATCTATATCGACGGTGATTTTATAAAAGCAAAAGGCACAACTCTCGGTGCGGATAATGGAATTGCGGTAGCTATGATTATGGCAATTCTTGAAAGCAAGGAATATTCTCATCCGCCGATAGAAGCAGTGTTTACAACCGATGAAGAAATCGGCATGATAGGTGCCGGAAAGCTTTCTTTTGATAAATTAACGGGAAGAAAAATGATTAATATAGATTCGGAAGATCCTGCGGTTGTTACGGTGTCCTGTGCAGGCGGAAGTGATTTTACCGCTGAACTAAAACTCGAAAGAGAAAAAATTAAGGGAGTGAAAGCAACCCTTAAAGTAAGCGGTCTTAAAGGCGGACATTCGGGAGTTGAAATAAACAGTAACAGAATTAATGCCAATATTTTAATGGCAAGACTCTTAACTTCTGTTGAAGAAAACATAAGAATTATTTCGATAAACGGTGGAGAAAAGCCAAATGCAATACCGTCTTTATCTGAAGCGGAAATTCTTTTTGAAACCTGGGATGCAATTAAGTCGCTAAAAGAATATGCACAGGTTGTGAAAACTGAAATTCAGGCGTCAGAACCAGATTTTAAATTAGAGGTTTATGATGAAGAAGAAGGGGAGTTTGAAGTATTAGATGTTAAATCTTCAAACACATTCCTGTTTTACCTTATGAGTTCTCCCAATGGGGTTGTTGAAATGAGTGCAGAAATCGAAAATCTTGTTGAAACTTCTCTCAATCTTGGAATACTTAAAACAATAAAAAACAAAGCAATTTTCCATTTTGCTTTAAGAAGTAATAAACAGTCAGGGCTCGAATTTCTGGAAAAAAGACTGAAGCTGATTTTTGGATATGAAAACTGTGATATAAAGACTTTTGGTCATTATCCGCCCTGGGAGTTTAAAAAAGATTCTGAACTTCGGGAATTATATAAAGAGAAATTCTTTAAAAAGTTCGGGAAATATCCCTCTGTTGAGGCAATACACGCAGGTCTTGAATGCGGGGTGTTCGCATCTAATCTTCCCGGTCTTGATTGCATTTCGATAGGACCTTTGATGAAAGAAATTCATTCACCTAATGAAAGACTTTCAATATCCTCTACCTGTGATGTGTTTGAAATAATATTGGAAATATTAAAAAAATAAAATATAAAAAAAGAATGGAGAAATTATGAACAATCAGAACGAATTTAAGCCGTATATATCGGCAAAAAAAGTAACACCTGAAATAACTGTTACTTCAATCATTATGGGAATTATCCTTGCGGTAGTATTTGGTGCTGCCAATGCTTATCTTGGTTTAAGAGTTGGTATGACAGTTTCTGCATCAATTCCTGCAGCGGTAATTTCAATGGGAGTTATACGCGTTCTTATGCGTAAAAACTCAATTCTCGAAAGTAATATCGTGCAGACTATAGGCTCGGCAGGTGAATCTCTTGCCGCAGGTGCGATTTTTACTCTGCCTGCACTCTTTTTGTGGGCGGCAGAAGGTAAAATGGACAAGCCCGGTATTATTTCACTTACTTTAATCGCACTTCTTGGCGGACTTTTAGGCGTTTTCTTTATGATTCCATTAAGAAACGCGCTTATAGTTAAAGAACACGGAATACTTCCTTATCCCGAAGGTACCGCGTGTGCAGAAGTTCTTCTCGCAGGAGAAAAAGGCGGAGCAAATGCTTCAACAGTATTTGCGGGTATGGGATTTGCAGCACTGTTTAAATTTATCATCGATGGTCTTAAGGCTGTTGCGGGTGAAATTTCATTCAGTGTTAAAGGCTATGCCGGTGAAATCGGAACACAGATTTATCCCGCTGTTATGAGTGTTGGTTATATCTGCGGAGCAAGAATTTCTTCTTATATGTTCTCAGGCGGTGTTTTAAGCTGGCTTGTAATTATTCCTATGATAGTTCTTTTCGGTGAAAATGCAATTCTTTATCCCGGAACCGATACTATCGGAAACATCTTTGCAAACGGTGGGGCAAGCGCTATATGGAGTAACTATATAAGATATATAGGTGCCGGCGCACTTGCAGCAGGCGGTATAATAAGCCTTATAAAATCACTTCCTCTTATAGTGTCAACCTTTAAGGGTGCTATGAAGAGTATGGCAGGTTCTAAAAACACCTCCAATGAAAGAACAGCTAAAGATATAAGTTTAAAAATAGTTATAGCTGCTGTTTTGATTTTAACAATACTTGTGTGGCTTGTTCCTGCGATTCCTGTGTCCTTTTTAGGAGCGGTAATAATTGTTGTTTTTGGATTTTTCTTTGCAACAGTTTCATCCCGTATGGTTGGGCTTGTAGGAAGCAGTAATAACCCTGTTTCGGGTATGGCTATTGCAACACTTCTTATAACAACACTTATATTAAAGCTTACAGGCAATTCGGGTATTGCCGGTATGAGCAGTGCTATTGCTATCGGCTCTATAATATGTATAGTTTCTGCAATTGCAGGCGATACTTCACAAGACTTAAAGACCGGTTATCTTTTAGGAGCAACTCCAAAGAAACAGCAGATAGGTGAAATGGTAGGTGTTATTGCATCTGCGTTTGCTATCGGCGGAACTCTTTATCTTCTTGATACAGCTTGGGGCTTCGGTTCCGAACAGCTTGGTGCACCTCAGGCGACTCTTATGAAGCTTATTATTGAGGGTGTTATGGAAGGAAATCTTCCTTGGGTACTCGTATTTACAGGTGTGTTTATTGCAGTTGTTGTTGAGCTTGTAGGCATTCCCGTTCTTCCTTTTGCAATAGGCGTATATCTTCCTGTTCAGCTTAATGCCTGCATTATGGTAGGTGGACTTATCCGTCTTGCTCTTGATAAGTTAAAGAGAGAAGAAAATGAAAAGAAAGCTATAATAAACGATGGTATTTTATTCTGTTCGGGAATGATTGCCGGAGAAGGTCTTGTAGGAATTATTCTTGCATTGCTTGCTATTTTCGGGTTCGATAAGATGATAGACTTATCTGCTAAATTAGGCATTCCCGCATCTGTTTCCAATATAGGCGGACTTGTTCTCTTTGCAATAATAATTGCAACTGTTCTCAAATTTTCACTTTGGAAAAAGCGTGAGAAAATATGAAAAAAGAAGAAAACTTTCTTAAAAAAATTCCCGTAAAGCAGGAGTTTTTCAAATGGTCAGCTGATAGTGAGGGTAATGTTACATTAGAGATTGAAAACAAAGGCGTTTTTAACAGAATAGCTCAGAAGATATTCAAAAAACCTCCCGTAAGCTATGTGCATCTTGATAAAACAGGAAGCTTTATCTGGCCTTATATAGACGGTAAAACAGATATTGAAGAGCTTGGTAAAAAGCTTTATGAAGAATTTAAAGAAGAGGCAA
>JAZOOC010000143.1:0-13417 GCA_045654825.1 Clostridia bacterium
GTGCAACGGTTTATATATTGGGATATTAAGCTTTTGCTTTCAAATGTTTTGTAATAATAAAACAGCCTTTCGGTTATTTTTTCGGAAAGCTCTTTTATAAGCTTTTCATCGGCTTTTTCAAATATTCCTCCCGCGATGCCCGAAATATCTTCGGGAAAACCGCTTTTTGGGGGAGCTAAATTTATTCCTATGCCTACTACGGCATATTCCATTATATCTTTTTTAAAACTTCCCTCAGTAAGAATACCGCATATTTTTCTGTCGTTTAAATAGATGTCGTTAACCCATTTAACTTTTGTTTCCTTACCAGATATATCTTCGATTGCTTCAGCCACGGCAACTGCTGTCATAGGAGTAATTAAACTTGCGTCGGCGGCTGAAATTTCCGGACGGAGCAATATGCTCATGTAAAGGCCTGTTTCGGGCGGTGAATAAAAGCTTTTTCCTGTTCTTCCCCTGCCTGCGGTCTGGGATCTGGCAATAACTGTTGTTCCCTCGGCGGCATTATCCGATGCCATTTGTTTTAAAAGAGTATTGGTTGAGGGAAGAGATTCGTAGTAATAAGTTTTCATTATTTTCTCTCCCAGTCGTTTATATCTTTTATCGCATCGTAAAAAAGCTTGTAGCTTTCATATCTTGACTCAGGAATATCTCCGTTTTCAACTGCGTTTTTAATCGCACAGTCTTTCTCTTTAAGATGCAGGCAGTCGTTAAAACGGCATTCAGAAAGATAGGGGCGGAATTCTTTGAATAAGGAAGAGAGTTCTTCTTTTCTTAATTCCTCAACACTAAGACTTGAAAAACCCGGTGTGTCTGCAATAAAGGCATTTTCGCTTATAGGGAAAAGCTCTGCGTGTCTTGTAGTATGCTTTCCTCTTGAAAGCTTTTTGCTCACACTTCCTGTTTCAGATAAAAAAGTGTCAGTAAGAGTATTTAAAAGACTTGATTTTCCAACTCCTGAAAAACCTGCTACTGCGGTTATACCCTCTTTAACGAGTTCTTTTATCTCATCTGTTCCTTCGCTGGTTACTGCACTGGTAACTATAATTTGGTAGCCTGTTTTCTTATATTCTTCAATTATTGAACTGTCTCCGCCGAGGTCGGATTTGTTAAAGCAGAGTATAGGAGTTATTCCCTGCTTTTCACACATAATAGTCATTTTGTCGATAAAAACAGTGTCCGGCTCGGGCGAGGAGAGGGAGGACACAATAATAAGCCTGTCGATATTTGAAACAGGCGGTCTTATTATTTTATTTTTACGGGGATATATTTTTTCAACATATCCCTCGTTTTTCTCTTCGGATACTATTCTTAAATCAACGGTATCGCCTACAAAAGGGGTTTCCTTGGAATTGCGGAAACCGCCTTTTGCACGGCAGCTTATAATTCTGTCGCCGCATTTAACATAGTAAAATCCGCCGAGACTTTTAACTATAAGTCCTTTAATCATAATCAGAATGTTATACGCTGTGTTTTAACGATAAATCCGTCGTAATATACTTCAACATTGGTTGTTCCCATTCCGTATAAGGTAACGGTGTGAGTTCCGCCCGATGTGTTAACTGTTTTGTCGTAAACGGTTGAGCCGCCCTGCTTTACAAGAATGTGAACACTGTCTTTGCCTGTGGGTAAATCAAGCTTAAGACTGTAAGACTTATTCTGATTTACCGGAGGCTGTACTGCAGGAGTATCGTTTCCTTTGTCAGTATCTTTGTCTTTATCTTTATCTTTTTCAGGCTGCCCTTTGCTTACCGTTATATTGATAGCGGTTTTTTTGGAAAGCTGGCTTTCGGAAGGAATACTCTGTTCAATAACAGTTCCTGCCTCTTTTGAAGATTCTTTTCTTATTATAGCTCCAACAGTAAGCTCTAATTCAGAAAGCATTTCTTTCGCTTTTGCTTCTGTTAATCCTACCAAATCGGGCATATCAACCATTTCTTCGTCCTTGCCCTTGCTTATGGTAAGAGTTACAATATCTCCCGAAAGAGCAGAAGCGTTTGCAATCGGGCTTTGTTTTATAACTACACCCTCTTCAACAGTTTCGTCGAATACCAAATCTTCTTTTACTTTAAGTTCATCAATCGCAAGAGTTTTCTTTGCTGCATCTATATCCATTCCTACTACATTGGGAACGGTAATCTCTCTTGAGCCTTTGGATACCCGCACGATAACCTTAACAGGTGTTTTAACTTTCATTCCCGCAAGAGGCTCGTGGCTGATTATACGGCCTTTATCGTAATCGTTGTCGTATACCTCTTCAACTGTGAATTTCATCTGTTTTTTATATTGTTCTTCTATTTCTTCAAAAAGCTCGTTTTCAAGTGATGGCATTTCTATTTCGCTTCCGCCTCTCATAAGAAGTGAGCTTAATCCGAGAGATGGAACAAAAACGCTGAGGCAGACGGTAAGAACTGTAAGTATAAGTATAACTGAAGCGATAGAAGCCATAATAACGGCTTTTTTATCCTTTTTATCGTTTATTCTGAAAAGGCCGGTGAAATATCCCTCTTTCTTCTTTTTCTTTTCGGGTTTTTTCTCTTCGGGTTGTTCCTTTTCAAGTTCTTTTTTCTCGTTTAAAATTACTGCAATTTCTTCCTGTTCTTCTTTGGTGATTATTTTTGTATCTCCGAGAGGGTTCTCCTCTTCGCCGTAGTTTACAAGAATATCAGACTCTCCCGAAAGCTTTTCCATATCTGCATACATTTCTTTTGCAGACTGGTATCTGTTGTTAATATCTTTATCCATAGCCTTTGATACTATGTTAACAAGAGTAAGCGGAACGGCAATGTTTATATCCTTGATTGGAACAGGGTTTTCGTTAAGATGCTTTATTGCAATAGAAATCGCACTGTCGCCGTCGAAAGGAAGTGTTCCTGTGAGCATTTCATACATAGTTACACCAAGTGAATATAAATCACTTCTTTCGTCGGGAACAACACCCTTTGTATGCTCGGGGGAAATATAATGAACAGAGCCGATAATTCCCTCGTCAACCTTTTTGGTTTCGTTTATATTCGAGAAGCAGGCAATGCCGAAATCGGTTACCTTGCAGGCTCCCGAAGGAGTTATTATAACATTATGGGGTTTTATATCTCTGTGAATAATTCCGTTTCTGTGCGCATCTGTAAGCGCAGAGCATATCTTCATTGAAAAATGAAGTGCCTGGCGCCAGTTCATCATACCGTTTTTCTCGATGTAATCTTTTAAGGTTATTCCCTCAACAAGCTCCATAACGATATAGTTTATATCTTCGTCGTGCCCTACATCATATACCGATACAATATTGGGATTGGAAAGGCTTGCTGCAGCCTGTGATTCTCTTAAAAATCTTGCAACAAATTCTTTATCCTCTCTGTACTGGTCTTTTAATATTTTAATTGCTACATATCTGTTTAAAAGTCTGCATTTTGCTTTGTAAACCTGTGCCATACCGCCGCTGCCGACTTTTTCTATTATTTCATATCTGTTGCTTAGAACTTTTCCTATCATAAATACAATCTCCTCTGAAGAATTTTTAACATCTGATGGCGACAGCGGTTATATTGTCAAAGCCGCCGTTTTCGTTTGCTTCGTAAATCAGTTCTTCCAGTGCGGAAGAAAGATTCGGGGATTCTTTTAGTATTTGAGCAATTTGTTCATCATCAAGCATATTGGTGAGACCGTCGCTTGTAAGAAGAAGAATATCATCCTTTTTTATATCTGCAATATAGGTGTCTATTTTAACTTCTTCTTCGGTTCCGACCGCACGGGTCAGTTGATTTCTTCCGGGGTGGATGCGCGCCTCTTCTTTTGTTATTCTGCCCATCTGACGCAATTCTTCAACATAAGAATGGTCAAGGGTAAGCTGTGTTAAGCTGTCTTTTAAAATATAAGCTCTTGTATCTCCGACATGAGCAACATAAACCTTGTTTTCTGAAATTGCCGCAACCGTAAGGGTAGTTCCCATTCCTATAAGACCTCTGGTTGTGACGGCTTTTTTGTAAATATCCTTATTGATTTTTTCGACCAGGGAAGAAAGCTTTATCCGGACATCGTCAAAAACATCGTTTTCTTTGATAAATTCCTTTACTCCTTCAACAGCACAGAGGCTTGCGATTTCACCCGCGTTATGACCTCCCATACCGTCGGCAACTGCGGCTATTGCAGTTTTTTCATCGGCGGTGACAAAGCAGGAATCTTCGTTTAACTCTCTTACCTTTCCTTTGTCTGTTATGAAAGCTGTTTCCAAATTTTTTCACTCTCCTTCACGGTTTCTTAACTGACCGCAAGCGGCATCTATATCTGATCCGAGTTCGCGTCTTACGGTAGCATTTATACCCATTTTTTCAAGCCAGTTTTTAAATTGCTGAACATTTTTCGGCTTTCTGAAATTGTTTTCTCTTACATTGTTTACAGGGATAAGATTAACATGGCATAACATTCCTTTAAGCAGGTCTGCAAGTGCTCTTGCATCTTCGTAGCTATCGTTCTTTCCCTCAATCAAGGTGTATTCAAAAGAAACTCTTCTTCCCACCTTTTTAATATATTTTTTTACCGAGGCAATAAGCTCACTTATATTATATTTTCTGTTTACCGGCATTATTTCCGATCTTTTATTATCAAAAGCAAAATGAAGAGAAACAGATAATGTAAGCGGAAGCTTTTCTTCTGCCAGACGGTCTATTTTATTAACAAGACCGCAGGTGGATAAAGATATATTTCTGTATGATAAATCTGCGCCGTTTTCATCGGTTATGTTTTTTAAAAACGAAAGAACATTATCATAGTTATCAAGCGGCTCACCCATTCCCATAAGAACTATATGAGAAATTCTTTCCCCCATATCTTTTGCAGCGAAAAGAATCTGGTCGGCTATTTCACCCGCAGTTAAATCTCTTTCCTTTCCCTTTATGGTCGATGCACAGAATTTACAACCCATATTGCACCCTACCTGTGTTGAAAGACAGGCGGAAAGTCCATGCTTATAGGTCATAACGACTGTTTCGGTAAGTGCGCCGTCTTTATGGCGCATAAGATATTTAACTGTTTTATCCTTTGAAACCTGTTTTTTAACTATTTCGGGAACACTTATATAAAATTCCTGCGAAAGTTCTTCGCGGTGTTTTTTGGAAATATCGGTCATTTCGTCGAAAGATGTTACTCCCGAAAAAAGCCATTTAAAGCATTGTTTAGCTTTGTATTTCGGTATTCCCTTATTCTCGAAATGCTCTGTGAGTTCAATAAGTGTAAGGTCTTTTATATTTTTTTTGTTATCATTCATAATAATTCTCCAATCAATTAATTATAAAATAATATTGAAAAAAATGCAAGTTTTTATGGAAATATTGTGATTAATATTGTATAATAATTATGAAAAGGGGAATTTTGTTATGATTCACATATATGAAGGGCAGGGTAAAGGCAAAACCACTGCCGCATACGGCCTTGCTATAAGAGGGCTGGGGCATAATAAAAAAGTTAAAATAGCCGGATTTTTAAAGCCGGAAACTTCGGGCGAATACGCCTTTTTAAAAGATAAGGCGGATATAGAATATTTCGGCGGATGCTATGGATTTTTCGGTTGTATGAAAAAAGAAGACGAAGAATTGTGCAGAAAAGAAATAAGAGAGGGATTTTTCAAGGTTATAAAAACCGACTGCGAGCTTCTTATTTTAGATGAAATTATCGATATTGTTAATTTCGGCATTATAGAAGAAGATGAATTTTTAAATGCCGTTTTAAAATCCTGTGCAGAGGAAATTGTTTTAACAGGCAGAAATCCCGGTAAGAAAATTTGCGATATAGCCGATTATTATACTTATTTTGAAAAAAGAAAACACCCGTTTGATAATGGTGTTAATGCAAGAAAGGGGATTGAATACTGATGGGTATTTTTTCTTATACACCTCTAAAAGAGGGAAAGGGAGTCGGACAGGACCATCTTAAATTAAGAAGTCCGTTTTTATTCCTTTATTTATTCGGAACAAAAATATGGAGTATTATAAAGCTTAATCTTCTTTTTGTTCTCTGCTGTCTTCCGGTGGTTACAATCGGAGCGGCATTTGCAGGTCTTACCTATGTTATAAAATGCTTTATAAACGACGAACACGCATTTATTATGCACGATTTTTTTAAGGCGTTTAAAGAGAATTTCTTTAAGGCAACCGGAGTTTTTGCTGTAAACGCACTTGGGTGGTTTTCTCTTTATACTGTTTATACTAACTGCGATCAAATACCTATGCTTTCAGCATATTTATTCCCTGTCTTGTTTGTTAATGTGCTTATCTTAATAATGGATTTCTATATATTTCCTATGATGGTAACATATGAGCTTTCCTTTGGCGCACTTATAAAAAACGGATTCATATTTGCTCTCATTAAGCTACCGCAGAATGTTATCGCAGCGGCAGCAGTTATTTTTGCAGGATATACCGCTTTTTATCTCTATCCGTATATAGGACTTGTTTTAGGAATAATAGTTCTTCCGGCATTTTTATGGATGTTTGCCTGCTTTTATAACAGAAATTATATAAAAGACAATATGGTGGAAAAAACGCCTGAAAATGACAAAAATCTTTAATTTCGTTTCCAAGCTTTCCCTAAAAAGTAATGGTTTTGTAATTGCATTGTAACACAATATATGCTATACTAACTGTACTAAACTAAGGGAGGTGTAGCAAATGAAAAAGGTTTTAAAAGTAGCAGCAATAATGCTTGTTATTGCTTTTGTTATGTCTTTTTCCGCTTTTGCCGCACCGAACTCATTGGCTCTGGATGTTTCGGGGAATGCTTCGGGTATTTTAACCGTTACCAATCCTGCAGCTGCAACTATTTCTTCTTACGACAGACTTCATAACTTTTCAGGTTATGCTGCAACCGGAGCAGAAGTATCGGTTTATTCTTCCTATGGAGGAAGATATAATCTCGTTAAATCCTGTACCGTAGGTGCGTCCGGACTTTTCGTTCAGCCGGTAAGTCTTAATAAAGGAAGAAACGACCTTGTAATCCGTGCGGAAATAAATGGTCAGGTTCAGTATGTAAAAAGAACAGTCAATGTTTTAAGTATAAGCTTCTTTAACCTTTTGAAAGGTTTTAATTTGTATTAATATGAAACGCAGAGAGTTTTTTAAAACAATAATATTAACCGTATTGGTTATTTCATCTGTTATTCTTGCGTCTAAAATATGGTTTTCTGAAGAATTATGGTCTGATGGCTATAATTCTTTTAGTTATAAAAGCGCATTTTTCTCTAAAATTTCTTCAATCTTCAAAAAAGAGAGTTCTTTAAAATCTCTCGAATATAATCAGATATTTTTCCCTAAACAACTTATGCTTACAAACAGCGGAACAGTTGTTCTTTTAAAACCCACCGATGATGGATATACCGATGTAAATGAAGATATTAAGCTTATCTTAAGCGAAATGTTTAAGGATTTTTCGGTTTCGGATATCACTTCGGAGGAATTTAAAAAGGTATGCAAATCCACCTCTGTTTTTGTGGATTTCTATAACAACACCTCTTTTAAAATGCTCGGAGATTATTTTGGCAATAAAGATACCGGGGAAACTGCCGAAATCAATAATGTGCGTCAGCTTCTTATCACTGCTGATGAAGCGGCAATATATGCAAGAAATAATCTGAGCGGGAAAATATATAAATTTGCTTTTAACGGAGATGTAAGCCGTCTTAAAACAAAAATAGAAAATGCCTCAAAATCTGCAAAAGAGGGGCAGAAATTATATTCCTATGCTTTTGAAAACGGCTTTGATGTATTGCCCGAGGACCCTGCGGCACAGCTTAAAATGCCTCTCGACCCTTATATTATAATTAATATAAGCGGAGGAACTGCTCCGCAGATTACCTCAAATATTCTTATAAAAGATAAGGACTCAAATATCCATTCCGCACTTCTTGAAGCTTTTGATATGAATATAAATACTTCAAGACCATTTGCCGAAGCAGACGGTACAGTTAACTATGTTGAAAATTTTGCAAAGGTAAGAATTCATAAAAACGGATTTTTTGAATATGATTCTATGAATTCCTCCAAAGGTATAGAGCTTGGGGAGGGACTTTCTTCCGATTATGATATAATAAAAAAAGTGGGAGAATTTCTTGAAAGGGTAAATACAATCTGTCCTCTTTTAAACGGTAACGGATATGTATTTAACCGTATTGAAAAGAGTGAAAATAAATACAATGTTTATTTTGATATAACCTATAACGGCATACCGGTAATTCTAAACAGAGAAAACGGCGGAGAAAATAATGTTAAAATAACCGTTGACGGAACAAAAATTACATCCTATAAACAGAATTTTATTTCCTTTGAAAGAGCCGGCGGTTCTTTTGAAATTAAAAATCTTATAACATCACTTGACGAATTTTACAGTATTTATGATACCGGTTCTGCAACCGATGTGAGAATTACCGATATGTATAATACTTATTATTATAATCCCGATAACAGAGAAATAAGCACAAAATGTATTGTAACCCTGTCGAATAACGAACATGTTATAGTAAATTAAGGGGTGGTTTTATGAAGTGGGCAAAAGCAAAAACAATATTTATATATATCTTTATTTTCGTTAACATATTTCTTTTTGTTGTATATCGTATGAACTCGTCCGACGGAAAGCAGATAAGTACCGAAAATGTTATAGCTGTGCTTAAAAATTATAATATAAATACAGACGGCAGGGAGTTTGAAAGACTTCCCGCTAAAATGAAACAGGTAGAGGCACTCAATTTGTCAACCGACGAAAGCTTTCTGAAAGAATTAATGGGCAAAAACAGAACTGTTTCGGACGGTTTGATAACCTCTGAAGCAAAAACAGTTAGTTTTGAATCCGGTAATTTGCATTATACCGATACTGCTCCGAAAATGAGAAAGTTTTCGGGAATCAACAAGCATAATGCTTCGGGAAAAATGGTGGATTTTATTGCATCTTTGGGTGTGGATAAAAAGTATTTGTCTTCCGAGAGTGTAACTCAGTCCAAAGACGGCAAATTCGGTGTTGTTATCGGCTATGAATATGAAAACAACAAGATTTTCTCCAACGGACTTTTTGGACTTGCAAGCGAAAATGGAGTCGAAAAATTAACAGGCCCCGTTTTTGAATTTAAAGAGATAGAAAACAGATTTTATAATACGGTTTCCTCCGAAGAGGTGCTTATTGACTATCTGTCTTTTCGCGGAAATCTTTCGGGCGAGCCGTCAGAGCTTATAGAGGTTAACTGCGGTTATTTTGTTTCGGGAGATGGAGGAAGCGTTTCTTCATATGCTATCCCCGCATATGAGTATGTTTTTTCGGGAAATAAAAAACTCCGTCTTGATGCAAGACAGAGTATAGAAGCTGAATTTAAGTTATTGTCGGAGTAAGGCGCTTGCTCCTTTCTGCAAAAGTCATAATCAGGAGCTGTAGCAAAATTGCTACAGCTTAATTTAGTCTTTGTTTTAAAATTTCAAACGCAAGAACTCCTGTTGCTACTGAAGCATTAAGAGAGTTTATTGCTCCCATAACAGGTATTTTAACAATAAAGTCGCAGGCTTCTCTTATAATTCGGCTCATACCGAAGCCTTCTGAGCCGACAACTATTGCGATAGGGCCTTTAAGGTCGTGCTCGTAATACATTTTTTCACCATCTGCTTCAAGACCGTAAACCCATATATTATTTTTCTTTAATTCTTCTATTGTTGCGTTAAGATTTGTAACTCTTGCAATGTTTGTTACGCTTACCGCACCCGCAGATGCTTTTGCTACTGTTGCATTTACGGTAGCATTTCTTCTTTTGGGAATAATAACTCCGTGTGCGCCGCAAACATTGGCAGTTCTTATAATTGCGCCTAAATTATGAGGGTCGGTTATTTCGTCTGCAATAAATATAAAGGGAGGCTCGTCCTTTTCTTTTGCTTTCTTAATAAGAGAATTTAAAG
Source organism: Clostridia bacterium (assembly GCA_045654825.1). Lineage (GTDB taxonomy): Bacteria > Bacillota > Clostridia > UMGS1840 > HGM11507 > JAZQFU01. The sequence continues at coordinate 9,921 of JAZOOC010000143.1, forward strand.
ACGGGTCTGAAATTTCCTTGTTTATATATATTTTATCAACATCGTTATCCGATTTTAAAAGTTCTCCCACAGGGTTTCTTCCGTAAATAATATCCATTTTCTTATCCTCACTTAGTTTTTTAAAAATTATAATAAAAACCTTTCTTATTGTCAATAGATTGCATATATCAAAATATCATCGTAAGGTTTTAAGTTGTTTTTATCCCATACAAATATTTTTATAAATTCTCCTGTTTTCTCAAAAGAGATTTCTTTTGAATTTGTTATCTCAAGAAGAGCGTTGTTATTGTATGATGCCGCAATAATATTTTCACTATATTCTTCACTTACCATAAGCTTTAGTTGGTTGTCGAACGGCAAGGCCTTTGCGTCTTTCGCATTTCTCGCAATTGTTTTATTGTATCCGTAGTCATAAACCGTAATAACAACAGAATTTTCGTCAATTTGCGAAATATCAAAATCATAATTCAATATTTCATTTTCAAGTGTGTTTTCGGGTATCAGAGTCTTTTTAATTGCTTCTCCGTTAAGGCTTACGGCCTCAAACACAATCGCCTGTATAAAATGATTATCCGAAACAGAAACCGAAAGCTTATCATCCGTTAAGGAAATTGAATGTATACTCGGCTTTTTTGTATCAAATACAACGGGATATTCGGTTGAATGCTTGTAATTAATATCATATTTAAGCATAGCGCTTAATTTAATCGTGTATTTTCCGTCGGCAATAATTTTTCCGGTAAATCGGTCAACCACAGGTATATTGTAATAGGAATTTCCCGAAAACTTCGGAATTGAGGTTTTTATTGTCTGGCTGGGACAATCATATTCGTCTTTAAGAAGCATAAGATATAAATAATTTATATTTCTTAAAAATCTCGGATAAATGTAAATTGTATCGTTAAATCCGTCACCGTTTGGAGATATTGCCATTTTATCGGCGTGAAAGCTTCCGTCAAAGGTGTTTGTGCCGAGAGATACATATTTTTTGGTATTATTTTCGGTTATGTATGAGGCGGGGTATCCGTTATAGAAAACATCACCGTCGGTATCAAATACAGGAGGCAGTCTGAAATCTCCGTAAAAGCCCATAAAAGGAATGGATAAAGGTGGCTCTGACGGATTATCCGATGTAAGAAATACATACCCGCTTATAAAAAATCCGTTTTTGAAAACTTCCTTGTTTTTGGCGGTTTCTTCGGGGGTTAAGTTTACGGTTAAATCGTATCTTGTTTCAGAATCGGAAATTTTCGTTTCGGTAAAGCTGAATGAATTTGAAAGCTCTTTTATATCCCCTATATAAGAAACTCCGTTTTCTTCATAGCTTGAGTCGGTTAAGGTATAAACCGAAAGAGTATTATATGAATCTGAAATTCCTTTAAAATTCTTTTTGGTAAAAGAAAATGAGAAAGAATCCGAAAGCTTATCATAAAGATTGATTTTTGTTTTGTTGTTATTTGCGTATAATACACAAGGAATTGAAAAAGCCGATTTCAGATTTAAAAGTCCCGCACCCTGAACAAGAGGAGATTCGTAAATGCCGTTTTTCGATTTAACGGGAGTTGCAGAACTCATAAGAATATTTTCTGAAAGAGTTACCTTTTCTCTGCCCGAAAGGTTGGGAAGAATATCCGAAATATAAGAATCTGTGAGTGCTGCTGCACCTGCTACCTGCGGAGCAGACATAGAAGTTCCGCTGTATGATTTATAAAGATTATCAGGAGTTGAAGAATATATCATACCTCCGGGAGCAGTTAAGTCAACCTGTAGTTCAAGCTTGTTAGTATAGTTCCATGCGGAAAAATCACTTACCTCAATTTGCGAAAGCTCAACTTCTTTTAGCTCTCTATTCGATTTAAAAAGCTTTGAAGAGGAATTTTTAAGTATAATGCCGTCTGAAGCGGAAACCATACATACCGGTATTGCAGCTTCGGGCAGAGTGGAATATGAATTGTTTTTTGATATGAGTATAACACCTCTTGCGCCCGATGTGAGAGCATTTGAAATTTTTTGTGCTGCAGAGGTGAAGAGCCCTGGTCTTGAACTTGCTTCAACAAGCGCAACTTTTCCCGACAGGTTTGCAAAATCCGAAAGATAATCTCCGTATCCGCAATAAACATATTCATAATTCTTCGAAGAAAAGCTTTTTGCGAAAGAAAGACTGTCGTCCGATTCGTTTATGGGTATTTCTTTTTCATCAACCGTAATGGTATATGCAGTGTAGGTTTTATTGTTTACTGAGCCTACTGAAAGAGTTTCCGAAAAACCGGACGGAATTCCTGTTATGCCGTAGTCGGGGTTTGTTGCTTTTGGCGGGTCGTTTAAATATCCTCTTCCTGAATTTCCTGCCGAACTGCTTATAACAATTCCCATATTTTTAACATTTTCTATAATCTTTTTGAACATATCGTAGGAGGAGCTGTCCTCAAACGCGTGTTCAACACTTAATGAAAGATTGATTGAAGAAACCCCGAATTTAACAGCATCTTCAACCGCGGCAAAAACATCGGCGGTAGTTCCCAGAGAAACTCCGGCAATAGTACGGAATACTTTCATAAAGATTATCTGTGATTCGGGAGCAATTCCCTTTATTACATCATTATTCCCCGAAACAATTCCCGAAACATGAGTACCGTGAATGTTTGTATCGTCCCATACATCAGTATCTTTTTCGCAATAATCATAAGCAAATGGGACTTTCGCATTTTTATATACACGGTTTGCGGAAATGTATGGAATATTCATAGTTTCGTTTTCTAAAATTTCAGCAATATCCGCTTTTTTTAGCTTTGCTTTGCCGGGATTTGAAAGATAAAGAGCATCGTGGTTATAATCAAGCTCGGAGTCTATAACTGCAACAACCGTGCCCTCGCCGTTGTAACCGACCTCATCGTTTGCGTATATACTTCCTACAGACGCGGAAGCAGAGTTCTGATTGAGTTCGGGAAGCATAATTGTTTCGGAAATACAGGCCTCTGAAACACCCGGAGTTTCAAGGATTTTTGAAAGTTCGGATTTATCTGCTTTTATAACATAACCGTTCATAATGCGGTCAAAAGTATATACCGTTTCGTAATCTGACGGATCGAATGAATTTCTTGAGTATATGGCTGTATCTGAAAGACGAACTATAATTTCAACTTTTTCTTCTGCAGTTGTATGAAAAGAGGGCATACAGAAAAAAGATATAATAAAACAAAAAATAAGTGCGCAGGCAATTTTTTTCATATACAACCTCCTCGTTATTTACAATTATCTTCATTTTATCACATTTTTTTAAACTTTACAATAGAAAAAAAGTATGTTAATATAGTAGATAGGGGTGATATTTGTGTCGATAACTGAAACGCTAAATAAATTCTATGCGGGCGAGCTCTTCGATGCTTACGAATATTTCGGATGTCATAAGCATAAAAAAGGGTTTGTTTTTCGTGTGTATGCTCCCAATGCACAATCGGTAACTCTTGTTGGGGATTTCAACGGCTGGAATCTGCAAG